>CAMDOL010000007.1 GCA_945903615.1 Rickettsia typhi
CGTGTTCAACTATTGTTAATGGATTGCTACTAAAATAATGGATGGTAACAAAAATTTGGTCACGGTGCTCAGCTTCAGGTCTGGTTTTTATAAAAACTTTATTATTTTTTTTAGAGGTTTTTGGGTATGGCTTAAAGTCAAACCGATCAAATAAAATTTTCTCAAAATAACTTGGGAAAGATTTTTCATCTTCAGAAATGATCAAAATTTGCTTTGTTTGAAAAGGTGGTTTTCTTGACATTTTCTAAAACTCAAATTCTTTTAGAAGTGGTCGCGCCCCGTAATAATGATTGCGATAAAGCTGAGTAATATTGTCTCGTTTTTTTGTTTCAGCTGGAAATTCTACCAAAGAATAAAGCTCGGTTGATTGAGTTTTATCATCTTTGGCTGTGAACCAAACTTGGTCTCTTCGAAAAACTTCATAATCCTTTTCCAGCAAAATATCGTTATGGGCGGTAAAAATAATTTGCCCGTTTCCTTTATTAATTTTTGGATTGTGAAACATTTTAACAAAATAAAGCAAAACATCAGGATGAAGGCTTTGATCAAGCTCATCAAAAAATAAAACTCCTCCATTTGCAAAGATTGGAAAAATCACGCTACATAAGCTAAAAGCGGCCTGTGTTCCCAGTGAAATTTCACCACTTTTTAAATAAAAACCATTTACAGTTTTAAATCTGATATTTAATCCTTTTTTCATCGCAGATTTTACTTTGTCGGAAATTTCTTGATTTTCAGCAACGCTTTTTGGTAGCTCCCTTTCAATTGTTTCAATTTCAAAATCAGCAATTCCAACATCAATATTTCTTAAAACTTCTAAAACTTTTTGTTTGTTTGTTTTATCTTTTTGAATCCAGCGCACAGTTTGCCCAAAATTATTATGATCATTCTCGATAAATAATTTTTCTGCGATCCAATCGTGAACTGGGTTTAAAAATTTGTTTCCATCTTCATTGATACTCAGCAATAAAAATAGATTATTTCCTGTGTTTTCAATGATGTCTAAAGCCCTTTCTTTCTTGCCTTTGAAGTGATTTGTAAAATTTTTTACTAATTTATTTTTGGCGCCTAGTTTGAGCTCATAAACCAACTCTTTTTTGCCATCAAAATAACATTCCAAAAATTCACGATGGATTTTGTTTTGATCATATGCGAATCCATAAATATATCTTTTGCCCTCAGAAATAAAATCAATTTCAAATTCAGTTGGCTGGTCTTTGCTTTTTTTATCAAGTTTAAATGGGTGGTATGGATCAATAATTTTTCCACGCGATCTTTTTGTTCCCCCTTCTTTAAAGTTCATTACAACATCATTAAAATCGAAAACTGATCTAATGAAATTAGATTTTCCCGAAGCATTAGCGCCATAAATTGCCGCACTTTTTAATAAGTTTGGCGCGGTTTCATCTTTAGTTTTAAAAAAATTATTTTTTAATGCGCTGGATTTTTTTTCTGTGTGATATTTGGTTGCAACCTCCATATCAATGGTTTGTTTGCCCTTGATTGATCGAGAGTTAGCTACGGAAAAACTAATTAACATAAGATTTAATTGTTTTGATTTTTATTTTTTGACGAAAAATGTTGGAAATTATTTTCGACAAAAAATGTCAAAAATCAATATATTTTTTAAGTCAAATATTCTAGTGCAATCTTAGTTAAAACTCTTCCGCGTGGAGTTTTTTCAACTAATCCTTTTTGGATTAAATAAGGCTCAATTGTATCTTCCACCGAATCGCGTTCTTCACTAATTGCTGAGGCGATGGTGTCAATACCAACGGGGCCGCCAGAATAATTTACTAGGATAAATTTTAGATAACGATGATCAGCGGCGTCTAAACCTTGATCATCAATTTCTAATCTTTTCAAAGCTAAATCCGCCAAATCTCGATCAACAATTTCATTGCCATAATCAACTAAGAAATCCCGCACTCTTTTGAGTAATCTAATCCCAATTCTTGGGGTGCCGCGTGATCTTTTGGCAATTTCTAGAGCGGCGTCCTCAGTGATTTTGGTGTGTAAAATTTTTGCATCACGAATAATAATTTTTTGCAGCTCATCAACTTCGTAAAAATTGAGACGCAAAGGAATTCCAAAACGGTCGCGAAGCGGATTAGTCAAAAGACCAATTCGCGTAGTTGCGGCAACTAAAGTAAATTTTGGTAAATCAATTTTAATCGCCCGCGCTGCTGGGCCTTCACCGATAATTATATCTAATTTATAATCTTCCATCGCTGAATATAAAACCTCTTCAACTGCAGTGCTTAAGCGGTGAATTTCATCAATGAACAAAACATCGCCAGCTTGCAAATTGGTCAGAATAGCCGCTAAATCACCAGCTTTGGTGATGATTGGCCCTGATGTTCCCTTGAATCCAACGCCCATTTCGTGTGCAATAATTTGTGCCAAAGTGGTTTTGCCAAGTCCGGGCGGACCATAAAATAAAGTGTGATCCAAACTGTCACCGCGGCTTTTGGCGGCGTTGATAAAAACTTGTAAATTATTTTTTATTTTAGCTTGGCCTAGAAAATCCTGCAAATAAAGCGGGCGCAACAAATTTTCAGCACGATCTTCTTCTTGCAGAGTTGCGGCTAAAGTTTTGTGATTGGTTGGTTCGGACATATTTATTTAAAAAAATTTGATTCATCATCTTCTCTTCTAAAAATTAAGAAGCTAAAATAATTTTATCGCTTAAGGAATAAAAACATAACTTATGAATCTCGCAATTGAAATAAAAAATCTTACCAAAACCTATCAAAAAAACAAAAGTTCTCCTGCCAAAGAAGTCTTAAAAGGTATAAATTTAGAAATAAAAAAAGGTTCAATCTTCGGTCTTTTAGGCCCAAATGGTGCAGGCAAATCAACTATCATAAATATTTTAGCGGGATTAGTAAATAAAACTTCCGGAACTGTGAAAATTGCTGGAATTGATTTGGATGAAAAACCACTCGAAGCAAAATTTAAAATTGGTATTGTGCCACAAGAACTTGTGATTGATCCATTCTTCAATGTTTATGAAACTCTAGAAATTTATGCTGGCTATTATGGAATTCGAAAAGAAAATCGTAAAACTGCTGAAATTATTGCAGCTCTTGGCTTAAAAGACAAAGCCAAAGCAACCCCACGCAGCTTATCTGGCGGAATGAAAAGAAGATTGTTAGTTGCCAAGGCTTTGGTGCACAGCCCAGAAGTTTTAGTTTTAGATGAGCCAACAGCTGGCGTGGATGTTGAGCTGCGCTCTCAACTTTGGAAATATGTTCGCAAATTAAATGATAATGGCACAACAATTGTTTTGACCACGCATTATCTGGAAGAAGCCGAAGAATTGTGCGACGAGATTGCAATTATAAATAACGGTGAATTATTGGTCTGCAAAAAGAAAGACCAGCTGATGAAAATGATGCCAGAAAATAAAGAGTTGATTGTCACTTTAAAAAACGAGATCAACACAATTCCTCATAATTTACAAGAGGCTTTGAATATAAGCCTGAAAAACAATAACCAACTTCACATTGACTACCAGCCCAGCAAAATTAATATCATCGAAATTTTGTCGCTTTTAGAAAAAAACCAACTTAATATTGCCGATATTTCCACCAAACAAGCCGATTTGGAAGAGGTCTTTAAATATTTAACCAATGCCAAAAGATAAAAATCTTAAAAATAAAAATCTCATTTCTATCAATGATTTAAATGACTCGGATTTGGATTTGATTTTTTCTGCTTCCCAAAAACATTTCATTAATAACCAAAAAAAAACTTTTGAGCCGAGCTTAAAAAACAAAACTCTTATAAATTTTTTCTTCGAAAATTCCACCCGCACCAGAATCTCTTTTGAGATCGCCGCCAAAAATCTAGGAGCTGAAGTTGTCAATATCGACATCTCGCTTTCTTCTCTAAAAAAAGGCGAAACTATCATCGATACCGCCAAAACAATCAACGCCATGAACCCAGATTTTGTGGCGATTCGTCACAACGCTAGCGGAATTGTTGGTTTGCTAAAACAACATTTAAACGCTGCCGTGATCAACGCTGGTGATGGAACCAACGAGCATCCAAGCCAAGCACTTCTTGACGCTTTTACAATTCTGCAAAATAAGGGTAAAATTAAAGGCCTAGAAATTGCCATTTGCGGCGATGTTTTGCACTCCAGAGTTGCGCGCTCAAATTTGATTTTATTAAAACGACTCGGAGCCAATATTCGCTTGATTATGCCACCAACTTTGCTGGTAAAAGATTTTGAAAATTGGGTAAATAAAAAATGGGGAATTAAAGTTTATCAAAATCTTGAAGGCGGCATTAAAAATGCTGATGTAATTATGATGCTTAGAATCCAGCAAGAACGAATGCTTGGCTGCTTCGTGCCTTCCACCGCTGAATATTATCGCCTCTTCGGGCTTGATCACGAAAAATTAAAATTAGCCAAAAAAGATGTAATTGTTTTACATCCCGGCCCAATCAATCGTGATGTTGAAATTTCATCCACTTTGGCTGATGATCAAAATTTTAGCTTAATTCTAAATCAAGTCGAAGCTGGTGTGGCAGTTCGCCAAGCCATATTGGAATTCTTAAATCAAAATTAATTATGTACAACTATTACGGCACTTATAGCCTGTTTAAAAAAGAAGTTTTGCGCTTTTTAAAAGTCTATCACCAAACTCTTTTTTCACCAGCTGTCAACGCCTTGTTGCTTTTGGCAATCTTCGCTTTGTCGCTAGGAAATAATGTTCACAGTGTTGGCGAAGTTCCATTCAAAGAATTTATGGCGGCAGGTTTAGTGATGATGGTGGCAATGCAAAATGCTTTTGCTAACACTTCTTCTTCGTTCACGATGGGCAAAGTTATGGGTCATATTATCGACTATTTAATTCCGCCAATTGGTGCAACTGGAATGCTAATTGCTTTTGCTAGCGCTGCCGTTTTGCGTGGATTGATGGTTGGAATCATCACCTTTATTACCATTTCATTTTTTGTTCCACTTTTCCCACATCATTTTTTCTACGCAACTTTTTGTATCGTTTTTGCATCATTATTTTTGGGATTACTTGGAATGTTATGTGGAATTCTATCAGATAATTTTGATCAAATGTCAGCCATCACCAGCTATTTTATTACGCCACTCACTTTTCTTTCCGGCACTTTTTATTCAACCAATAATCTGCCCGAATTTTGGAAAAATATCGCTCACTTAAATCCATTTTTTTATATGATTGACGGCTTTAGATATGGCATTACTGGTCATAATGATGGTGATATTTTCACTGGTGCAATTACAATTCTAACTTGCAATATTATTCTACTTTTTATTGTTCATCACTTATTAAAAATTGGCTATCGCATAAAGCACTAAACCCACAATGTCACGCACCACAACCCAAAACAACCCACATCAAGAAAAAATTGATTGGCTAAGATTAAGCCGCAGCCAAAATATTGGTCGCAGCACTTTTTTTCACCTGCTTGAAATTTTTGGTAGCGCCAGAAATGCTCTCGATAATATTGGCGACTACTCGCTCAAAGGCGGAAGAGATAAACCAATCGTCATTTGCTCAACTTGCCAAGCTGAAAAAGAATTAGAACTGACCACAAAAATTGGCGCCGAAATCCTACTTTACTGTGATCAAAATTATCCCAAATTGTTAAAAGAGATTCCTGATGCGCCACCAGTTCTAACTGCGCGTGGAAATATAGATTTGTTAAACAAAAATATTTTAGCAATTGTCGGCCCAAGAAATGCTTCTTTTAACGGCTGTAAATTTGCCAAAAAAATTGCTTTTGAACTGGGCAATAAAGGTTTTGTTATTGCTTCGGGCTTAGCAAGAGGCATTGATACTGCTGCACATTTAGGATCAATTGAAACAGGAACAATTGCAGTTATCGCTGGTGGTATCGACAATATTTATCCAAAAGAAAATGAAAATTTATACTACGATATTGTCAACAAAGGCGTGATAATTTCTGAAATTCCTTTCGGCCATCCACCACGAGGTGGCAATTTTCCACAACGCAACCGCATTATATCTGGCATTTCACTTGGCGCAGTTGTGGTGGAAGCCACTTTAAAATCTGGCACATTAATCACCGCCAGGTTCGCTTTAGAACAAAACCGCGAAGTTTTTGCTGTTCCCGGATCACCTTTTGATCCAAGATGCCAAGGCACAAATCGCTTGATAAAACAAGGAGCAAAATTAATTGAAAATCTTGACGATATCATTGAAGAATTAATCATCACCAATGATGAGTCTAACGAAATGAAATTTATGGAGCCAGAATCAGCGGGCTTTGCTGGCTTTACTATCAAATCACCTAGCGATAATGATGTTGATCGCGCGCGCCAATTAATTTTATCTAAAATCAATCATTCCACAATTTCTGCCGATGAAATTATCACTGAATTGCAAATTCCCGCGCAAATTGTTAATATAGTTTTGGTTCAGCTGGAATTAGCTGATCGCATTGAAAATAAAAATGGCAAAATTTGCCTAAAAACATAAATCAAAATGTCCTTTATAAAAATCTTCTCACCATCAAAAATCAAACATCAGCTGGATAAAACTTCAAATTTATTTTCTAAGCAAATCAGCCAAATTTTCACTCACAAAAAATTAGATACAACAACATTGGAAGATTTGGAAGATCTGCTTTTAACCAGTGATATTGGCACTAAAACGGCTCACACAATTATTAAGGATTTGAAAGCAAAAAAATTTAATAAAGAAATTGGTGAAGGAGAAATTAAAGAATTTTTAAGTGATAAATTAGCACAAATTTTATTGCCCTGCCAAAAAACTTTACAAATAGACCCTGACAAAAAACCACAAATTATCATTGTGAATGGCGTGAATGGCGCCGGCAAAACCACCACTATTGGCAAGATCGCTAAAAATCTTTCTTTTGATGGCAAAAAAGTTATGATCGCCGCCTGCGATACTTTTCGTGCTGCCGCCTCTGAACAATTAAAAATTTGGGCACATCGTGCCAATTGCCCAATTATTGAACCTTTAAGAGAAGGTGAAGATCCTGCTTCAGTTGCCCACCGAGCCACGATAAAAGCCATCGAACAAAAAATTGATGTTTTGTTGATTGACACCGCTGGGCGATTACAAAACAAACAAAATTTGATGGATGAACTCAAAAAAATTAATCAAGTTTTAAAAAAAATTGATCCATCTGCACCGCACGAAAATATTTTGATATTAGATGCAACCAACGGTCAGAACGCCAAAAACCAATTAGAAATTTTTGATAAGATTGTTAGTATTAGCGGGATTATTATCACTAAATTAGATGGAACTGCTAAAGGTGGAATTTTGGTTGCGCTAGCTGAGCAATTTGGAAAGCCAATTTATGCAATTGGAGTTGGTGAGAAGATTGAAGATCTGCAAGAATTTAATGCGCAGAATTTTGCAAGAAATTTACTGGGAATTGTGGGAGAGGGCTGGTGAGGAGGGGTGGTGGGGGCGAAATAAATGAATAAATTAATTATCAACAACTTAAAAAACAACAAAATGACAATAGAACAAAAACAAGACTTTAAAAACTATTTGGATAATTTAACGCCAGAACAAAAAAAACAAGAACTTAAAAACGACTTGCAAAATTTAACGCTGGAGGAAGTCAAGGAAAAATGGGGATTTGGAACTAGCACCATAGCCAGAGCTAAGAAAAAGCTAGGAATTGCAAAAAAAAAGAGGCAGAAAACCAATATTAGATTTTTTGGATTGTTAAAAGCAAGAGAAAGTAATACCAAATCCCATTTTAAATTCGTCATTTAAGCAATTGGAAATGGCATAAGTCAATTGCACCTTGCAAAATAATGCTGGCGGCGATTTGATCAACTAAGCCTTTACGCTTATTATTTTTTGCTTCACCGCTTTCTAACAATTCCTCTGCCGCAAAAGAGCTTAGTCTTTCATCAAAAAAAATAATTTTTACATCACTTAAAAATTTATCCAAACTATCAGCAAACCTGCGCACAAAATTACTCATTGCACTTTCAGTTTCATCCATATTCAGCGGCAATCCAATCACGATTGCGGCAATTTTATTTTCCTCAATAATTTTTTGAATCGCTAAAAAATCCACTTTTCCACCCTTTCTGGCAATGGTCATTTTTGGATTTGCTACCAACCAATCACCATCACAAATTGCAACCCCAATAGTTTTTGTTCCAACATCAAGACCAAGCAACCGCCCTTTGCGTGGCAAATCTTGATTTAATTGTTTTAGATCGTTATAAATCATTTCCTTTGTTTTTATTACAAAGTCTCAGTCTAATAAAAATATCAAAAAAATAACAATCATTTGTCACAATGTCTCTGACCGAAAAAGAAGTAACTAAAATCGCCCGCCTTTCTCGAATTGAAGCTGCTGCAGAAAAAAAGCCGCAATTAGCCAATAAAATTGGCACAATTTTAGATTGGATGGCAAGTTTAAATGAGGTTGATACTAAAAATGTTGAGCCACTTTCTAATGTTCATCAAATGGCATTGCCTCTTGCGAAAGATGTGGTCAGTGATGGCGGAATTGCTGAGGCAGTTTTGAAAAATGCGCCCGATGCCAAATATAGTTATTTTACTGTTCCTAAAATGATTGAATAATGCCCAATATCAGCCAAGCCTTTATTTTAGCTGCTGGAAGAGGCGAAAGGATGAGACCTTTAACCGATAAAATTCCTAAACCTCTGGCACCAATTCAAGGCAAAGCAATCATTGATTATGCTTTGGAAAAAATTTCTGCTTTATCAGGCATCAATAAAATCGTCGTTAATTCTTATTATCTGGCTGACATTTTGGTGGCTCATCTAAAAAATTTAAACAATCCTAAAATTCTAATTTCTCACGAAACCCAAAAACTTGAAACTGGTGGCGGGCTAGTAAATGCAATGTTTTTGCTCGATTCCAATCAGCCAATTTTAATTATTAATGGCGATCTTTTTTGGCAAGATGGGGATGGTTCGCTGTTGAAAACAATGATAAAAAATTTTGATGAGACGAAGATGGATATTTTATTAGCACTCAAACCCAAAAAAGAATTTTTTGGTTATGAAGGAAATGGTGATTTTGATTTTGATGCAAAAACTGGTGAATTAAAAAAGTCTGCAAACCCAAGCCACACTTATATTGGGGCACAAATTTTTCATCCAAGAATTTTAATTAACAAGCCCGCAGAAAAGCTCTTTTCTTTGAGTTATTTTTTTAAAATAGCTGAGCAGAAAGATGGGGTTTTAAATAGAGTTTATGGAATTGAAGTGAGAGAAAAAGCCTTTCACATTGGCGATATGTTAGCTTTAGAAGCAATCAATAATATCTTGGCGTCACCAAAAAATAAAGTTGCATTTGGGGCTGTCTAATACCATCTTTTATGGGACTTATAGCAATCTTAATTTAGTTTGCTATAAGTCTTAATGAGGCTGGCGCGTTGTCTAAAGGGGCGCCTCTAAAGTAGTCTCAAGCGGTTTTAAAATCTCTTATACCGCAAAGTTTGCCATCAATCATCAAACAGCACAACTCCAGTTGCTACATCATACATTGCGCCAATGATATCAATCTCGCCAGCTGCTTTCATTTGCTCTAAAATGCTGCTCTTTTGGCAAATCTCACTTACTTTTAACTTAACATTGATAGAAGCAACTTTATCAATGTAAGCAATGTCCTTGGCGTCAAAATCTTGCTCCGCTAATTTTACAAGATCCACTGCGGGAGAAATTTTCCTCAGGAGATTTGTCAAATTACCCATTTCTACTTTGTCACAAGCACCTTTAATTGCGCCACAATTAGTGTGACCGAGAACCATTATTAATTTTGCTCCGGCAACTTTGCAGGCAAATTCCATACTGCCGATAATATCTTCATTAATAATATTTCCAGCTATTCTACAACTAAAAATATCGCCAAGCCCTTGGTCAAAAATTAGTTCCGCAGAAGTGCGGGAGTCGATGCAGCTAAGAATGATTGCAAAAGGGTGTTGCCCTTGCGATGTTTCATTCATTTGCTTCAATAAATTACGATTAACCTTAAGATTATTTATGAAGCGAAGGTTGCCGTCTTTTAAAATTTTAATGGCCATTTTATGGTTTATAGAACCGCTTGTTTCTTTTGTTAGAGCTAGCATATTTTTATTTATTTAAAGTTTTTAAAATTGATTTCTATTAATTTTAGAGAAATATTTTTTGATTTTGCGGATATTTGGAAATCTTGAAGAATTTCAATCACATCATGATGAATTGTTTTTGAGTTCCTACCATCAATGGTAACATTTGCACCGTCCGGAATATTTCTTAGCATTTCCAAAATTTTACCTTTATTTAAAAATGACACCTCTTCTGCCAATTTAAAAAAGTGCTCATTCGGGGATTTTTCTTCATAAGTTGCCCGATGATAAGGGTTATAAAAATTATGAACAACCAAGTAAACAATTGCCGCCGCCATTCCAAATCCGATGCCAGTTAGCAAATCAAAAGCTAAAATACCAACTATGGTAATGATGAATGGCACAAACTGCTCCCAACCCAATTGATACATTTGCTTGAAAATTATTGGCTTTGCTAATTTATAACCAATTATTATCAATATAGCCGCCAAGCTTGAGAGCGGAATCATATTGAGCAGGTCAGAAATACTAATTACCGCAATTAATAAAATTAAACCATGAAGAATGGCGGAAAGTTTAGTTTTGGCTCCAAAGGTAACATTGGCACTGCTGCGAACTATCACTTGAGTAATTGGCAATCCGCCAATTAAACCCGAAACGATATTGCCAATTCCTTGCGCTTTAAGCTCACGGTTGGTTGGGGTGATGCGTTTTTGTGGATCAATTTTGTCGCAAGCCTCAACAGAAAGTATAGTTTCAAGGCTAGCAACAATTGCGACAACAAAAGCCATCTGATAAATCTGCGGATTAGTAATTTGACTGAAGTCTGGAAACCAGAAATGATCAAAGAATCCAATAAAATTATTAGAAGTTGGCACTTTTACAAGCTGACTATCACTTAAAGTAAAAGGCAAAATCCCTTCTAAAAAAAGATATGAAGAGATAATTCCTAATACAACTACAACCAAAGGAGCTGGAATAAATTGGCAGACATTATATTTCTTTGTTAAAAATAACTCCCAAACAATCATTAACCCAATAGAAAGAAAGCCAATCAACAAAGCCCCATAATTGATAGATTGCAATATAAGATCTAGATTTGGAAGATAGATTTGCTTGTCACTGATAATGTTAGAGCCAACATCTTTGATCAGATTATTTTGATAACCAAATGCATATGGAATTTGTTTAATAATAATAAGCAAACCAATACCACACAACATTCCCTTAATAACTGACGAAGGAAAATAATAGGCAATTGTTCCCATTTTCAAATATCCCATTATCACCTGAATAACTCCGGCAAGAATGACGACTAATAAAAAGCTTTCCCAAGACCCACCTAAAATTGCAAGATAAGAAATAACTATGGTGGCAAGACCAGCGGCTGGACCACTAACTCCAAGAGCTGAGCCGCTAAAACTTCCAACCACAATTCCCCCAATAATTCCGGCAATAATGCCTGAAAATAGTGGCGCACCAGATGCCAAGGCAATTCCAAGGCAAAGCGGTAAAGCTATAAAGAAAACGATGATACTTGCAGGAAGATCATATTTTAGTTGTGAGAAAATTTTCATAATTCATAAATAGATTTGATACATAAGTAACGCCATTTGTTATTGACAAACAAAAGGCAACCATATCTGGCAGCTTAAAGATGCTAAATGGTTTATAGGCACCTCTAAAATGTCTTTCTCAGTAATTTTGTTGTTATCCAAATTTGCTCACAAGCACCTACAACATATAGCAGGTTTGCCTGTTCACAAATTTGGCTGACTAAAAGTTCTACGAGAAATTCTAATTTTTAGAGACGCCCTTTATGATTTTATGAATTTGGGGGAGGTGAGGAAGGTTGAAAAGTCAGGTTTTTAACAAAATGATCGCGGGAAGATTTAAAATCTGTTGCCAATTTAGGCATTAAAACTTCATTGGAATGGTAATTGACAAATTTTTCGTTTTCTAGTTCATCAGAAGAATCTTTTGAGCTATCCTCATCAATTAAGGACTGGGTGGGAAGGGATTTTTTGAAATTACCTTCGTCAATTTCTTTGGTATAATTCAGAGTAAAAAATTTGCTCGGTGATTTGTTGGGGTTACAAAAAAATGTTAGAACGAGGGTTATAATTATTATTAGATTGTAAAACAATCGCTTTTGTGAAAGCCTCATTTTGCAGAAATTAAGTTGTGGTTTGCGTAAAAATTAAGCGGGTATTTTAATGGCAATCTAAAAATTAGCAACCAAAGAAGCTTTTAACTATTAGAATTTCGCTGTAACTGAAACTTTAAACGCTTGAGGTGAGCCTGGTTGTAAGTTGTTATTGCCGTCAGCAGTTGAAAAATATTCGCGGTCTAAAAGATTTTCGACATTAAGCTGAATGCGGTATGAAGGGTTGATAGTGTAATAAACTGCCGCATCAAATCTGGTAAAACCTTTTAATTTTACTGTATTATCTACATTAGCATATTGAGCTGATTGATTAATCACGCCCACAGCTGCCGCAAATTCAGGGGTAAAATCATATTTATTCCAAAGTGATGCCATATTATTTGGAACTAATGCAACTGTGTTGCCAGCAGAAATTGGCGTTGTGCCAGAAGCAATTGAATTTTTAACAATTGCATCCTGATAAGCGTAAGCTGCAATTATTTGCCATTTATCAGTGATTTTTCCGGTAGCACCAAGTTCAACACCTCTTGTTCTGGTTTTTCCAGTCAAAATAATATTGTTTGGATTAGTAGGATCAACCGCTTTGGTATTGGTACGATTTAGCTCATAGATTGCCGCTGATACATTCAAGCTTGGATTAATATCCCATTTCACACCAATTTCTTTATTGTCCAGACTTTCTGGTTTGAAAGCAGCGGTCTGAACTGTGAGTGCCGAAAATTGGTCGCCAGAGCTAGGAAGAAAGCTGACATTATAATTTCCATAAATTGAAACATCTTTGATAGGCTTCACAACAATTCCAGCGCGTGGTGAAATCATATTGTCGGTACGGCTCAAATCTTGTCCGTTGCGATTATTGTGATAATCAAATTTGAAGCTATCAAAACGAAGCCCCCCTGTTACTTGCAAATATTTATTAATATCAATTTGATCTTGAAGATAGCCAGCATAAACGCGCACTTCAGAGTGATTATCCGCATCAGTTGCATTTTGACGATAAGTAACAGGTTCAAAAGAAACAGGATTAACAGCAGGAACTTTTACGGTTGTGGTGGCATTATCAAAGAAACCAGTATTACGAAATGCTTCAGAATCTTGTCTGGTAATTTCCATGCCAAGAAGCGCGGTGTGCTCAAGAGAGCCAGTTGTAAATTTTTTAGTAAGATCAGTTTGGTTGGTTAAAGTATCGCGTTTCAAAGCATTATTGTAGGCAGCAAGAACAAGGTTTCCAGCCTCATCAACTGGGCTGCCAGCATAGGCATTCTTATAGAATTTATCATTTTCAGTATAACGCGTGTAGTTTTTTAGTTTCAATGTTGGAGTAAAATTATGCTCCAAAGTTGCGTAGCCAGAATTAACTGTGACATCGGCGTGATTTTCATTGGGATTACCAAAGAAAGTTTTTGGATCAGTTTTGTATGGAAGACCATTTTGCGATGGAATGCCGCGATCGTTAAAACGAGCATCGTGGAAATATTCATAGCCAGCTAAAAGGCGGGTGTCTTTTCCGAGTTTGAATGTGACGGTTGGGTTAGTGCCGTAGCGCTCTAAATCACCATGCTGGCGGAAAGTTCCTGATTGTTCATACATACCGTTCAGGCGCACTGCCACAATATCATTAACTTTGTCACCAACATCAGCTTGCACTCTTCTGTTGCCATAAGAACCCCCAGAAACAACAACCTCACGCACTCTTGAGCCATCAGCAGTTTTAGAAATACGATTAATGAGGCCTCCACTACCGCCGCGCCCAAAGGCTAAAGCGTTTGGTCCTTTTAAGATTTCAATTCGATCCATATTGTAAAAATCACGAAAATATTGAACATCATCCCTAGCCCCATCAATAAAGAAATCGGCACTGGTGCTGTTGCCACGAATCACAACTTGATCACGATTATTTTCACCTTGATGAAGTGAAACTCCGGGAGTATATCTAATTGCTTCGCCCATTTTAGTAATATTTTGGTCGCGAATTTGATCTTGCGTTACCACCGCCACCGATTGCGGAGTATCTAGCAAAGCAGTGTTGGTTCGCATAACACTAAGGCTTGACTTGCTATTATATCCGTCATTTTTCTCCGATTGGGTAGTCACTATGACACTTGGAAGAGTTATTGATTCGTGAATATTTATTTGGTTAGCTTGAGCTTTAAAAGCAAGAAGAGTAGAAATTATGGATATAAAAATTTGTCTTTTTTTCATAAAATTTTAGGTTTTGATTAGCCACTGTTCCTTAATTACTTGTAAAAATAGGGCTTTGCATTTTTAGAGGTTCCCATTAATGAGCCTCGGTAATGAAACCAATATTGGACAAACCAATCCCTTGCAACAATGCAAGAATATGACTCACCTCGCCATAATTCACATCCACATCAGCACGAATATAAATTTGCTGCTTTAGATTATCTCTGGCGACAATATTTAATTCTTGCTTTAAATCCTCGAATGATAATTGTCGGTCATTTATATAATATCGACCATCAGAACTTAATGAAACTGTCACTGGTGTTTTTTCAATAATTTCTGATGCGGTTTCGTTAGGCAAATTGAGTTTTATTGCACTATTTAACATTGGTGCAGTGATCAAAAAAATAACCAAAAGAACAAGCATCACATCTACTAGTGGGGTCATATTTATTTCAGCAAGCGGAGCCTGCAAATCTTCACGATCAAAAGAATTTTGCATATCACTAATTTTTATGTTTTTGTGCCTCGTTAGAAAGATAAACAGTTATTTGCTCAGCAATATGACGCAAATTTTGCACCAGAAGACGATTGAGACGAACAAAGCTATTATAAGCCAAAACCGCAGGTATGGCAGCAAATAAGCCTATTGCAGTTGCAATTAAAGCCTCACCCATTGGACCAGCAACCACCGAAAGCCCAGCATTCCCTTGAATAGCAATATTTGACAAAGCATTATAAATTCCCCATACAGTTCCAAACAACCCAATAAAAGGGGAAGAGCTGCCAATTGAAGCAAGAACAGTCAACCCCTTGTCAAACCCTAAGCGAGAATCATCCAAGGCCTGAGTTAGGTGCATGGCAAGAATCTCTTTTTTAGCCTCATGAGTAATATATAATGGCAAAATTGTTTCCAGTTTTTTTACCTCAGCAAGCAAAAATTTAACGCTACCGTCAACATTCATAAAATTTTTATGATTTGACCAATCGACAGTATTTACAAATTTTGCACGAAAATTGTTATAAGCACGATACTCTCGAAAAAGCATCATCCCCTTCCAAAAAATTATATACCAGCTAACAAAAGACATTGCCGCTAGAAAAATAAAAACCGCTATCACCACTGGATTTCCATGTAAAAAAGCTTGCCCAATATTCATTTTTAACCTCTAAATTATTTTAAACTCTATAGGAACGATAACGCTAGCCTGAACAGATTCTTCACCTCGATGTGCCGGAATAAATTTCCACCTCCTAACCGCATTAACCGCAGCCATATCCAAATCATCAGAACCGCTAGAGCGAAAAACCTCAACTTCTGCCGGATTACCGTCCGCTTTTACCAAAACATTCACCAAAGCCTTACCTTGCACACCATTTTTTTTGGCAATTGGCGGATAAGAAGGGGCTGGGTTATTAAGATAGTCAGCATTAAAAACTGGATCACTCTGGGCAGAATTTAGAGCAACCGCGTTTGGATCCTGCAAACCAGAACTCTGCTTTCCAATTAATAAATTTTTTTCAGGGCTAGTTTTAACAGTTTGGCTAGCTGGCTTTTGCCTAATAAGGTTTTTGTGCTCATCTACAACAATTTTTTTGTGAGCAATGTTGTCATTTTTTTTATTTGCCCCAGAAGGAGCCACAAAACTTATTTGAATTGCCTGTTGATTAATCACGATTGGCTTAGAAGGCATAAGCCCCCAAACCAAAAGAGAACAATGCACCAGAGAAGCCGAGAGAAAAGCAAAGAAATGAAAATTACTGCGATTGAAAAGTAACGATTTTAACATATTTATTTGACGGTAATAGTTCCTTTGGCGGTTTGGGAATGGAACTCGCCCTCATATTTATAAACCCCAGATTCTAAAGGACCAATATAAACTGTGGCACTTTTTCCAGCGCCAATAATTTTTTCACGATTTAAATCGTGACTATCAAATTCCTCAATTGATTTATCTTGGTTTTCAACAATCAATTTTACTTTCTCATTGGCTGGAATATCTAGATTTGACGGACTAAATTTATGATTTTTGATAGTGATTTTATATTCTTTGAACTCCGCCAAAGCATCAAACGCAAACAGTGAGCAAACCAAAAATATTGATAAGTTTTTTTTCATAAAATTTTTCTTAATTGTAAGTCAAGTTGAAAACTGGTATTAAGTAATAATGATAATCATTATCATTATTTTTTTTAAATCAATAATTATTTTTGATCTACAAATTCATCCTTTCAATCCATAATGGCGTTGCAAATCCACTTTTGCAAAAAATTTTTAGTTGTTCAGAGGTTCCTTTATTTTTTGACGATGCATTGTATACAAAAATCCGCGAGGAACAAAAAGATGAAATGACAACAAAATTTGCAGCAACGCCATAATTGACTAATAAAATTGACTCCTTATAGTTCGAAGCCTTTTAAAATTATCAATCACAAATAATCACAAAATGTCAGTTAAAAAAGCTGTAAAAGCTGAAGCCGCAAATGCCGCTCCCGCTTCCAAACATCCGGTTCAACACAAAATCAATTTGGTTCTTTCTAATAAAGAAACCATTGAAATTATCACCACTTGGGGATCCGAGGGCGATACTTTAAAAGCCGATGTTGATCCTTTCAACCACCCAGCTTGGCAAGATGGAAGCAAAAGTTTTGTTAATCCAAATAATGATAATATGAACAAATTTATCAAAAAATTTGGTGGATTTGCTAACGCTTAATTTGTTCTGTTGATGGATAAGTCAATTATTTTATCCTTGGCGGGCTGGGCACAAAAACCCAGTTCGCTTGATCTGGCCTTCTCCTCCCTTTCTTCTTCTCATAAAATTATTCACTTTGATTATAGCCAATTTTCTAATGTTGAAGACTGTTTTTTTGCATTACAAAATTTAAACATCAAACCACAAATTATTTCTGGCTGGAGCCTTGGCGGGCAAATCGCTATGCGTATAATTGCTCAGAAAATTTTTAATCCAGAATTTTTAATTTTATTTTCCGCACCTTTTCAATTTGTTAAATCATCACGCATTGGCGCAGCAATGCCTGAAACTAGCTTTGATATTTTTCGCGACAATTTCGTCAAAAATTCTTTAGCAACTTTGGAGAAATTTTCATTATTGATGATGCTAAACGATGCCAAGCGAGCCAAAGAATTAGCGGATAATCTGGATTTGAATGATAGCAATTATAATAATTTAATTTTCTGGCTGGATGAGCTAAAACACTTTTCCTGTTATGATTTAGATTTTACCAATTTCCCTAAAACCCTGATTTTTCAAGGCGAAGGTGATATGGTAGTCAATGTTTTGCAAGCCAAAATTTTTGCTGAAAAAATTGCCAATTCACAACTAAAAATCCTTGCCAATTGTGGTCATTGCCCTCATATTAGCAATTTAAACCAAGTGCAACAAACTCTTGATCAATTTTTATCATCTTAGAAATGACCGACAAAAATAAAAAAGATAAATCTCACCTCAAAGCTTTGACGATGAGTGATTTATCAATCCAAACAGAAGTGAAAAATAATAACCACGACTGGGTGATGAAAGCGGAAACTTTATGCGAAGCCTTGCCATATATGCGTCGATTCGCTGGTGAAACTTTTGTAATCAAATTTGGTGGCAGCGCCATGAGTGAAGAAAACATCCGCAAATTTGCTGAAGATGTGGTGCTTTTAAAACAAGTCGGAATCAATCCTGTTATCGTTCACGGTGGTGGCCCACAAATTGGTGAAATGCTTAAAAAATTAAATATTAAAACTTCTTTCATCGACGGATTACGGGTGACTGATGCCGAAACTGTGGAGATTGTTGAAATGGTTTTGTGCGGCTCAATCAATAAAAATATTGTCAAAGAAATCAACCGCGCTGGCGGTATGGCTATTGGTCTTTCCGGCAAAGATGGCAATATGATTACTGCCCGCAAATTAACCCGCACTAAAAAAGATCCAGACTCAAATATCGAAAAAATTCTCAATCTTGGTTTTGTTGGTGAGCCAAGCTATGTCAACCCCGAAGTGCTCAACGGCTTTGAAAATTCCGATATCATCCCAGTTATCGCCCCAATTGGCGTTGGCGAAAACGGCGAAACTTACAACATCAACGCTGACACCGCTGCCGGCGCTATCGCCAGTGCACTCAACGCCGCCAAATTAATTATCTTGAGCGATGTTGATGGAGTTCTTTTGCCCAACAAAGAATTGGTCAGTCATCTTAGCATTTCCACCGCCCGCAAATTAATCAAAGACGGCGTCATCACCGGTGGTATGATTCCAAAAATTGAAACTTGCATCAGCGCCTTAGAAAGCGAAGTTGAATACGCCCACATTCTGAATGGTTCAGTTGATCATATTTTATTAATGGAAATTTTTACTGAGTCCGGCGCTGGGACGATGATTTTTTATGGGTAAAAGCGTAAAAAAACAGCAAAGCTGTTTTTGGCTTTTACGGGCATTTTTGCAAAGCAAAAATCCTCGGCGCAAGTTGTCTTTGAGCACAGCGAGAAAAGCGACACAGCGTTAACAAGCTCGCTTCATAATCACCTCAAACCCCATCCTGCCCCAAACCAGATTCGTTCTTGCAAAATCATTTCTTCCACCCTATCATCACCGCCTCATTTTAAATCAACAATATTTGATACAAAATATTGCCCAATTGGAGAAATGGCCGAGTGGTCGAAGGCGCTTTCCTGCTAAG
This sequence comes from Rickettsia typhi, assembly GCA_945903615.1. Classification (GTDB taxonomy): domain Bacteria; phylum Pseudomonadota; class Alphaproteobacteria; order Rickettsiales; family UBA1997; genus JAJTCH01. Next base: position 19,132 of record CAMDOL010000007.1, read on the forward strand.
AAAGTATACGGGTAAAACTGTATCGAGGGTTCGAATCCCTCTTTCTCCGCCATAACTACAGCTCAAAAACTATCTCCGCTCAGTTTTTGCAATTTTTTATATCCCCTCCAATCCCTGTATTTGCGGGCTTTCCCACGATTTATATTTTTACCTACACTGTACTTTATCCTCTCCAAAAATCTAAAATCTTAGCAAAAAACGCACTTTTTTCTCTCCGTTTCTCCAATAGCAGTGTACCTGATCAAAAATAGTACATTTCGAGAAATAGCGGCTTTGCGGATTTTCCATCTAACTTTTATCTCGCTGACCCAAAGAGAACTTTTGTCTAATTTGCGAACTTATCTAGATAACTTGAGAAGTGGAGATTGGCTGGTCAGTTTGGGAATTATTTTAACAAAGGCTTCAAAAAAATTTCAAAATCTTCTTTTGTAACCTTGCTGTCATTAGCGGCTATTTTTGTGATTTAGTTTGCCATCTTTATTAATCACATAGCTCACAGGAATTGCATTTGGTTCTTCAAAGCCGGTTTCTTTTGTATCAATTAATATGGCTTTTGAATAATAAATTATCGAATTTTCTTTAAAATCTTTTTACCCATCCATATCAAAAATACTGAAATACCAAAGAGTGGCAGCAGTAATCCGGTTAATACAATAAGGGCAATTATTCGTTTCGGTAATTTTACATTATCAGGTAAGGAAGGTGCTCCTAAAGATTTGTAAGGCTTGCGTTTCCACCACATTGTAAAACCGGTTATCATCAGCATTAAAAGCAGAATTACTGCTGTTAAATTAAGTAACTGATTTGCTTTTCCAAAAAGCCGGCCTTCATGAAAAGATACTCCAAGCGAAGTTAACCTTCCGACTTTTCCCAGATCAGCGAAGCGATATTGATCAAGAATCTCGCCGCTTTTGCGGTCAAAGAATATATAAGCAACATTTTTGGCATCTCCGCCGTGACGAAGTGGCATTAAGGCATAAGAACCTTTTTCCCACCAAGGATAATCAATCTTGAAAGCGTGATTTATATTTTGCTTAGAAATGGTTTGAAAAATTTGATTCATCGAAACTTCCGGCAAATCGCTGCTGCTCAAAGACATTGGTCTTTCCTTAAAAATTGCTTTTGGAAA
>CAMDOL010000008.1 GCA_945903615.1 Rickettsia typhi
ATTCATGAGAAGATTTTCTCTGTAGAAAACCTAGCATATGCCACCTCACAATTAGCAATGGGTGCACATATCGACGATGTAGCAAGATTTGTTGTTGTCAACACCATCGCCACCTCCGCTGTTGATGCTGGGCTTAAAGCAATATTACTGCGAGAAGAATTTGCCAATAAAAGCTTGGATGGAATCAGCACCTCATATAACCAACTCCTCTCTGATAACACTGGTCTTGCCTCAATGAAGGCTGGCTTCACTGTGTTTGTTGCGACAGCAATTTTAACTGGTGGTGATTATAAAGCAGCAGCAGAGAATGCCTCAATTCAAGCTCTGGCAATTTATACTGGAGCAGAATCTGCGGCCGCAATGGGTTTTGCAGGTGCTAATGCCAAGGTAGTTGGCGGTAGTGTGGCGGTTGCTGTGGCAACAATTGTTATTGGCATAAAAGAAGGAATGAAGGCTGAAGAAATTGCCAAACAAACTGCCATTGCTCTTGTTAGCTATGGTGTTGGGGTGGCGGTTGGTGGTGCTGTTGCTGGTATTAAAGTTGGTGCGACAGTTGGTACAGGGGTGATGCCGGTAATCGGCACTATCATTGGCGCTTTGGTTGGTGCCTTTGTTGGTTATATGCTGGGCAGTTTATTTGGTTCTCACAAAGCCCCACCACCACCGCCATTATTCCAGATTGTTATGAAAGATGATGGCACTGGGCAAATCATCTATTCTCTCCACGATGGCTATACCATTATTCTAAAAGCAATTGCCAATGATGATGCAGTTGGAACAAATAGCGGCGAAACTTTGGCTGGTGGTTCTGGCAATAACGGTCTTTATGGTTTAGCTGGAAATGATTATCTGCAAGGTAGAGAGGGCAATGATAATATTTTTGCAGGAGCGGGAAATGATGAGGTAAACGCTGGAGCGGGGGATGATTTTGTTGCAGGTGATGATGGCAATGATTTGATCCAAGGTGGAGCAGGCAATGACACCATCGCTGGCGAAGCTGGTGATGATAGAATTTATGGCGATTTAAAAGATGGGCAGGAATCTCAAGCAATAACAGCAGGAGATGATAAAATTGATGCTGGGCTGGGCAATGATTATGTTGATGCCGGAGGTGGAGATGATATGGTCACAGGAGGGGTGGGCAATGACCAAATTTTAGGTGGTGATGGCAAAGACACGCTCGATGGTGCGGTTGGTGATGATGTGATTGATGGCGGGGGTGGTGATGATGTTTTAAATGGTGGCCAAGATGGGGTTTTGGGTAATTCGGCAGAAATGATTCAGGCAAAGCAAGATTTTGTCAGGCTAGAGCTGCAAATTCCAACAATACAAGCGGCATATAATGCGGCATTAACTGATTTGAATAAGTATGTTGCACAGAACACCATTCACAAATCCTTTCGTGGCAAGATTTTTGTTGGTTCACAAGAAATCCGCAATGCCAAACAAGCGGTGGTTGATTCTAACAAAGCAATTTTAGATCAGTTTGAAACTCTAAAAACTTTTCTTGTGAGTAATGAACTAAGCGGCAATGACCAACTCTCTGGCGGCAATGGCAATGATCAAATTTTTGGATTCTCTGGTAATGACACCCTAAATGGTGACGCTGGCGATGATATTTTGATAGGTGGTTATGGCTCTGATATTCTTAATGGTGGAGTTGGAAATGATACCATAATTGCCGATGATGATGAGCAGGCTTATTTTGATGCTCTATCTTCAACTGATTTATTGCCAAGTGAATTTAGCCCATTATTTGTCAATGGTGATGATGTGATCAATGCTGGTGATGGCGATGATTTTGTCTTGCTGATTGAAGGAAACGATGTGGCAAATCTTGGTGCAGGAAATGATATTTTACAAAATCAATATGCCAACACCACAATCCACGCTGGCTTGGGTGATGATAATGTTTCTGCCATTGCAGGAAATAACATTGTTTTTGGTGAAGAAGGAAATGACAAAATAACTCTTGGCTTTGGCGATGATGTGGCTGATGGTGGGGCTGGAGCTGATAATATTGATGTTGGCGATGGTGATAATATTGCAGATGGTGGCGATGGCGATGATTTGATATTTGGTGGAATTGGAAATGATAACATTAAAGGCGGCTCAGGAAGTGATATTATCCAAGACCAAAATGGAACTAATATTTTAGATGGCGGTGCAGGAGATGATTATGTTATTGCTGGAGATGGGGATGATGCCATCTCAACTGGCAGTGGCAATAATGATAATGTTTTTGCCGGTGGTGGCGATGATTTGATCATCAGCCAAGCAGCCAATGCCAAATTGGTTGGAGCTAGCGGAAATGACACTTACAAAATTGAAAACCTCATTGAAAACCTCACTGGCAATATCACCATTGAAGATATGGGAAGTGCCAATGATATTGATGTGATTGAATTTGGTGCTAGTCAAAAATTAGCTAATTTAAAATTAAGCAGAAATGGTGATGATTTAAGCATTAAATTTAGCGGTAATGCAGGCAATATAACTATTAAAAATCACTTCATCGCCGATGCCAAGTCCAGAATTGAGGTTCTAAAATTTGGTGAAATAGAGCTAAATATCTCTTCTATAATCTTTGGCACAACAGGCAATGACACAATAAATGGCACAATAAATGATGATTTAATTTTGGGTGATTTGGGTATGGATGTGATATTTGGCGGAAATGGCAATGATATGATTGATGGTGGAGAAGGAGATGATATTATCTATGGCGAAGATGGAAATGATGTGATAAAAGGCTCGGAGGAAAATGATATAATTTTTGGCGGCAACGGCAATGACAGGCTGATTGGCAATGAAGGTAATGATTTGCTTGAAGGTGGAGCGGGCAATGATATTTTTGTAATCACCAAACCTAGCGATGAAGATGTGATTAGCGATTTTGCCATTGGGCAAGATAAGCTTGATTTAACCAGCTATAGCCAGTTTTCCTCAGTTAAAACATTGCAATATTTTGGTGGTGGAATTACGCAAAATGGCGCAAATGCTGTGATTAATTTAGACAGCAATACAAATGTCACTTTGCAAAACCAAACTATAGCCTCAACTCTTCAAAATCAAAACTTCATTTTTGATATTAAAGCCAGCTCTAAAGCAACTGATGGCAACGATATTTTAACTGGAACATCCGCTAATGATTCTATAACAGATGGAAAAGGTTCAGATATTATGACTGGTGGTGCCGGCAATGATATTTTTAGTATCACTAAAAATGCTGGCGATATTGACACCATCACTGATTTTAACACTTCTGATAAAATTGATTTAAGAAATGTTGATAATTATGTCGATATTTTGCAGCTAGATATCACTCAAAAAAATGCTGACACCATAATTTCTCTTGATGATGGGCAAAAAATATTGCTGGAAAATGTTCAAGCAAATAGCTTGTTTGCCAACAATTTTAAATTTGCCATTTTTGATGGTGTGCCGCAAACCCAGCGTTATTCTGGTGCGGTAGATTATAATTTTGCTATAGATAATGTTGTTGAGCAGGCAACTTCTGGCATTGCTGACTCAGGAATTGACGCATCCGCTTTTGAACAGTTGATTGCCGCTGGCATTGGCTATAACTCATCCAATTTATGGAATAGTGAAAACATCTGGAATGAAGGTGCCAGCCATGTTATGGCGAATAATGAATATTGGGTAGAAAATGGCAGTCGTGATTGGTTTGGAAGATGGAAATCGCATTGGGATCTTATAAGACCAACCAGCTTTGGCGGAACTGATGAGCATGATTATTTAACTGGTGGAAAAAGAACTGGATTTAAAATGGCTCACGATAACGGCAATGATAGAATGTATGGCGCATGGTGGAGTGAAACTATTAATGCCGGATCAGGCAATGATGAGGTTTATGCTGGCGCGGGCAATGATAAAGTATATGCGGGCACAGGAAATGATTATGTTGACGGCGGAACGGGGGATGACAGGCTTTATGGCGAAAGTGGAAATGATGCACTTTATGGTGGTGAAGGCAATGATTATCTAGATGGTGGAGCAGATAATGATTATCTAAATGGCGGAGCAGGAAATGACACTCTTTATGGCGGAACTGGCAGTGATATGCTGGTTGATCTTGAGGGTAATAACATTTTATCTGGACAAGATGGAAATGACCAAATCACCGCTGGAGCAGGCAATGACACAATCTATGGCGGGCAAGGCAATGATTATATCAACGCTGGAGCAGGAAATGACTATATTGATGGCGATTATGACTTAAAAACCGAGGCCTATCAGGAAACCGTCAGAGTTTATGTTGGTAAGGGTCGTTATCAAAACCAAGTAGTCACCAAATATCGCCAAGTAGAAAACACCAACTATGGCAATGATTATATAAATGCTGGCAGCGGCAATGACACAGTGCGTGATGCGGGTGGCAACAATTTGGTTTATCTTGGAGAAGGTGATGACAAAGCCACTCTTGGAGCTGGAAATGATTATGTTGATGGCGGAGTTGGAAATGATCGCATCTACTCAGGAGCTGGCAATGATACCATCATCACCGGATCAGGCAATGATTACGCAGTTGCAGATGCTGGCAATGATTCAGTTCAGGCAGAATCTGGTTTGAATTGGCTTCACGGTGGCGCTGGGGCTGATAACCTTCAAGGTGGAGTTGATGCTGATATTATTTATGGTGGATCTGGTGATGATATTATCTATGGCAATGGTGGATCTGATCTGATTGTTGCTGGCACCAATAATGATATTGTCTATGGCGGTGATGCTGGTGATGATATTTCGCTTGGACAAGGTGATGATATTGGCTATGGCGATGAAGGTGATGATTTGATAAAAGGTGAAGATGGCGACGATACTATCTATGGCGGTAATGGACGCGATAGTATTTCAGGCGGATTGGGTAATGATAAAATTTATGGTGGCGCCGGAAATGATGTGATAGCTGGTGATGCTGGAGATGATGAAATTTACGGCGATGATGGCAGTGATATTATAAATGGTGGAGATGGCAATGATAAAATATATGGTGGCAATGGTAACAATTTATTGCAAGGAGGAGCTGGGTCAGATCGCTTCGTTTTTGATAAAAACAACCGCTTTCGTGATGTAATTTATGGTCTTGAGGCTGGAGATAAAATTGATATTTCTAGCTACAGCCAATATACCTCAATCCTACAAATAAAACGAGATGCCAGCAATGTCTTCAATTCATCAATCATTAAACTTTCTGACGGCAATCAAATTGCTATCAAGGGTTCCAATATTTCCAAGCTGAGTGAATCACAATTCATATTAAACGGTTATAACTCTAGTATTGTAGAAACTGAGTTAAATCCAAACTCCCAAACTAATTATGTCAATACCAACGGTTATTTGGATAACAACTCTAACAACTCAGTTAATCTTAGTAATTGGTTCACTGGTCACAATGTTCATATAGATGGCGGTCTTTCTCTGGGCGTGAGGTCTTTTTCCATAGCTCAAAGTGGCAATGCTTGGAATAATACTATAAATGGTAATGCTGGTAATGAATGGTTGCTTGGTGGCGGAGGCGATGATTATATTAATGGTCGCACAGGAAATGATCTGATTGACGGAGGAACTGGCAGCGATGTTATTTATGGCGGCGATGGCAATGATATTATTGCTGGTGGCATCGGAAATGATTTGATCTACGGTGAAAACAATGATGACACCATCACGGGTGGAGATGGCAATGATATTGTCGTTGGCGGCAGTGGAGATGACCAAATTCACGGCAATAGCGGTAATGATTTTATCACTGGTGATGATGGCAATGATCAGCTATATGGTGAAGACGGTGAGGATATAATCGAAGGAAATGATGGTAATGACTACATAGAATCTGGCCTTGGAAATGATGTGGTATATGGTGGTAATGGCGGCGATGCCATTTTATTAAATGACGGTAATGATTTTGCCTCAGGTGGTAGCGGCAGAGATTATATTGATGGCGGCAATGGTGATGATAAAATTTATGGCGATGGTGGTCACGATAAATTGACTGGCGGAGCTGGAAATGACAGCATTTTTGGCGGCGATGAAAATGACATCATCTGCGGTAATGATGGTAATGACAATCTGTTTGGCGATGAAGGCAGCGATCTTATCTATGATGGAGCCGGTAATGACAACATTTTTGGTGGAGCAGGAGACGATATTATCTATGCCGGAGCTGGTCAAGATGTTATCACTGGAGGGCTGGGCAGGGATATTTTTAGCTTTGAATCTCTATCGTCTTCAACTAATGCCAATCTTGATTTAATCACTGATTTTAACGCTGGCGACGATGTAATTGATCTATCCAATATTGGCATTTCTTCATTTGCGTCAATTGATGTGCATAATGATGGTTTTGATACCACAGTTTTGGATCACAATTCTAGTTTTGCATTTAAACTAAGCGGGGTGCACTTATTAACCGCTGGTGATTTTATTATGAATGGTTAGCACAATGTCAATACTTAAAAAAATGCCATTGGAGAAGAGATTTAAGATCATAGGCGAAGTCGCTTCGCTTATGGTCTCATCTGATTTGCACATAAATTATCGGATGGCGGATCTTCGTGATATTTTTACACCAGCAATTGATTGCAACCAATTTCGTATTTATCACAATCAAAATAGATTTCCAGTTGGCTTTGTTTGTTGGGCATTTCTCTCTGATGAAATAGATAAACTTTATGCAGAAGGTAAATATAAAATCAAACCTGCGGATTGGAACTCTGGCAACAATGGCTGGATTATTGAATTAATTGCCCCTTTTGGTCATGGTAAAAAAATCATTTCTGAATTGCGTAATCAAATTTTTCCAAACAAATCTGGCAAAGCCTTAACATTTTCTAAAGAAAAAAAGTTAAGAGTAATTAACATTTTTGGCAGTAAAGCAAGGTTAAATAATGATGTTTAATCAGTTAGAAATTAGAACTATTCTAATAAAATTATCTGTTTTAGGCATTATAATTCTCCTGTCAACCACCCCTTCCTTTGCTATCAACATTGACGAGGCAATTGATCTTGCTATTCAAAATAGCCTTGAAGTTCAAATAGAGACCAGAAAAACTGAATATACCTCCTTGTCAAAATTTGAAGCAACCACTGATTTTTTGCCTAGTGCCAGCCTAAATTATCGCGATGGAACCAGAAGAACAGAAATAAACTCACTACACGATAAGCAAAAAGATGAGGTTAAAACTCTCAATATTAGCCAACCTTTATTTAATGGTTTTAGTGGCGTATCAAAATTTAGAGAATCTGTATATCAAACTAGATCAGCTGAGCAGAATTTAAAATTCAGAAAAAATGAAATAGCCCTAAAAGTTGCGGATAGCTATTTTAATATTCTTAAATATCAGCAAATTAGTGCCTTGAGTGATATTTTAATCGAGGATTATAAAAAATTAGTTACCCTTGCGAATAAAAAATTATCCCTCAAAGATATTAGCTATGACGAATTTTCTACATATGAGCTAAAAGCCAAAAAGAATGAAATCGATGCCAATCAAAACAAAATTGCCCTCACCTCATATCAATTAATTTTTAGCCACCTTACCAATCAACAACCCCTTAACTTGCTAAATCCGGAGCTGCCTGAATTATTTGCCAAAAAAAATAATGGCAATGAAAGCGGCGTTGCCGATTTTGTTGCTATAGCCATCAACCAAAATCCAAAAATTAAATCCGCCTCTCTTGCTAATCAGGCTAAAAAATCGGCAGTATTTGCTGAGAGCGGAAAATTATTGCCAAAAATATCAATCAATTATCAATCGGAAACACAAAAATCATCATATTATTTCAATGGTCAGGATGTGCAAAATAAAACAATATATCTCAATTTTTCAATACCAATATTCCAATCTGGCATTGAGTATAGCTCGATTGTCAAATCCAACAAAGAAAGCCAAATTGCTAATTTAGAAAAACAATTATCAATCAAAGAGGTGGAAAGAGATGCGGCGGAGCAATATCAAAAATTTCTATCTCTAAAACAAAATTTATCATCAGCTATTAGTGCCTTTGCAACCGCTACAAAAGCGTTAAAGCTAGCTAAAAATAGGTTTAATACAAAAGATATTGGTTTAATGGATTATCTTTTGCAAGAAATTGACAATATAGAAACCCAAAAACAAATGATTGCTATAAAATGCGATTATATTATCAGCTATTATAACTTAAAATTTTTAACTGATGAAATTAATACCAAGGAATAAAGATAACAGGGATAGCAACATTATTATTGAAGCGATATTGTGCCTCAAAAATTCCTTCTGGCATTGCCTGATCTTTAGCTCAATTATTAATATTTTGAGTCTTGCTTTACCAATTTATTCGATGCAGGTTTTAGATAGGGTGCTGAGCTCTTCATCGCTTGAAACCCTGATTTATCTCTCTTTGATTGTTTTTATTGCTGTAGCGGCAATGAATTTTTTAACCAATGTCAGAGATTATGCTTTTTCCTTTATTGCCAATTCTTTTGAAAAAAAGCTCTCCAGAATAACTTTTGCCCACAACATTAAAGATTCTATAAAATCAAATATTGGTAGCCAATATTTAAAAGATTTATCTCAAATCAAATCCTTTATCACCAGCCCAAATTTGCCATTTATTTTTGATATGCCTTGGGTAGTAATTTTTCTGGCAGTTATTTTTTATATTCACTGGATTTTGGGGTTTGTAATTCTTGGAAGTGGGCTAATTCTAGCTTTTATGGCATTTTTGAATCAAAAAATTTTAAAATCCGACACTGAAAAATTGAGCGAAATGCAGATGATAATTAGCCGCCGGTTAGAGCTTTTGACCAGAAACTCTGAGGTGATAGTTGGTATGGGTATGATAGAGAATGTTAATGATAAATATAACGACAATCTATCAGAGTTAAAAGAGCTGGAAAATAAGGTTAAAAACAAGACCAAATCTATATCCATAACCGTCAAAACCCTACGCTATTTTATGCAGATGATGGTCACATTCATATCTGCTATTTTGATAATTCATGGCAAAATGTCATCGGGCGGAATGATTGCAGTTTCTACCTTAGCCGGCAAAGTTTTGGCACCTTTCGATGCTTCGGCCGGCATATTTCAATCATTGATTTACCTTAAAAAATCATATGAGAGATTAAAAAATGCTTTCCAAAATATTGCTACTGAGAAACGGATAGAATTGCCCGAACCAAAAGGAAATGTGGTTTTTGATGGTGTAATTTTTATGCCCTATGGCAGCAATTTGCCAATTATTAAAGGCATTTCATTTAAGGTGGAAGCTGGTCAGATAATTGGCATTATTGGTAAATCAGGAAGCGGAAAAACAACCATTGCCAGACTCCTAACCAATATTTTTGAAACCAGCAGAGGCAATGTTTTGATCGATTCTGCCCCATTAAAACTTTGGAATGAAACCCAGATAGGTCAATATATTGGTTATGTGCCTCAAGATGTAGAGCTTTTTCAATCAAGCATTAAGGATAATATCTCAAGATTTAGTATCGATCCCAAAGATGCAGATATTATCAAAGCAGCACAAATGGCCGGCGTTCATGAGCTTATTTTATCACTGCCGCAAGGCTATGAAACTGTCATAGGACAAACCAATATTTCCGCTGGTCAAAGGCAGAGGATTGCCCTAGCCAGAGCATTATACGGCAATCCTAAAATTTTAGTGCTCGATGAGCCAAATTCAAACCTTGATATTGACGGGGAAAACGCCTTGCTCAAAACTATTGCAGAATCTAAATCAAACAAAACTATGACTGTTTTTATTATCTCTCATAAGCCGTCCATCCTTAAAATCACTGACAAAATTATGATAATTGATAATGGAGAAATGAAAACATTTGAAGATTCAAGTAAGGTTATTAATGAATTTGCTGCCAAACAACAATGAAAATATTCAAAGAATTTTATCAAAAATTTTTAGCTTTCTGGAAGCTGGAAGATGAGGGAAATTACCTAACTTTGGGGGTCAAAATTATTCTTTCATTTTTAGTCGTTATATTGCTTTGGGCACTATTGGCACCAATAAATTCAAGCATTATTGCTTCTGGTGAAATTATTTTAACTTCCGACAAAAAAATTATCTCTCATCTTGAAGGCGGCATTATTGATGAAATAAAAGTTAAAGAAGGACAGTTGGTTCATAGCGGAGAGGATTTAATAATTCTAAACACCGTTCAGACTCAATCAAAAATTATCCAAATTTCAGAAGGCATAAAAGCTACAGAATTTCAAAAAACCGCCACAGAACAAAGAATAAAATCACTCGAACAGGAGCTGCGAATTGTTAATGAGCTTTTAAAAGATGGCAATTCATCACTAACCCGCAAAATAGATATTGAAAAACAGCTTCACGAATCAAGAGGTAAACTTGGAGAAATCATCACCAATATCGTCAGCTTAAAAAACGAATTGGAAGCCAATCAATACATTCTCGCAAGAGCAGTAATTAAGGCGCCAGTTTCGGGATATGTTATGAACCTAAAATATCAAACGATTGGCGGCACCATTACCCCAGCATCTGAAATTATGTTTATCGTGCCGGAGAATGACAAACTGATTGCTGAGTTAAAAGTGCAACCACAAGATATTGATCTTTTAACAGAGGGGATGAAAGCAAAAATCCAGCTATCAGCATATAAAACAAGGCTTATGCCCAAGCTCAACGGAACATTAATCAACATATCAGCGGACTCATTCAAAAATGAAATGACGGGAGAAATGTATTTTAAAGCCCGAGTAGAAATTACTGAATCAGAACTTAAAAAATTAAAAATGAATGTCAAATTAACACCAGGAATGCCAGTAAATGCCTTTCTTATCACGGGCTCTAGAACATTTTTTCAATATTTAATTGCACCAATTAGTGAATCTGCTTACAAGGCTTTCAGGGAAGAATAATACCAAAACTCATCTTAAATTCATCATTTAAGGAACCTCTGAACAACTAAAACAATGTTTTAGAAAAATTGATCTTTCTGGTCTTTTTTGGCAGAAATATCAATTTTTAGTTGTTCAGAGGTTCCTTAAAAAACAGTGTCTGCAATTATTTATTTTCTTAACCTCTTAAAACCAGCTTCTAAATCTGCTTTTAAATCTTCAATATCTTCCAAACCAACATTAATTCTCAGACAAGTTTTATTGCCATAATTCCATTTAGTAGCACTGCGCACCGAGCCAGCATCGAATGGCAAAATCAATGATTCATAACCACCCCAAGAATAACCCATCGCATAATAATGAAGCTTGTCGAGCATTCTTGCTAAAGATTCGTTGGAATATTTTTTATCCAAAACAATTGAGAATAAACCAGCTGCGCCAGTAAAATCACGCTTCCAGATTGTATGACCTTCGCTTGATGGCAAAGCTGGATACAAAACTCTTTCCACCTCTGGTCTTTTCTCAAGCCAGCTGGCAAGTTCAACTGCATTTTTAAAGCAGTGATCCATTCTAATTTTGGAAGTGCGAAAACCTCGTTGCGCCATATAGCAAGAAAATGGAGCAGCGGTTACAGCCATATAACGGAAGGCTTCATACATCACTCGAAAATGTTTTTCACCAATGGTAATCGCACCCATCATCACATCGGAATGACCATTAATATATTTGGTGATCGCCATCACCGAAACATCAACGCCGTGATCAAGCGGCTTATAATAAATGCCGCTCGCCCAAGAATTGTCAAGGATAGTGGTCACGCCCATTTTTTTAGCAACTTTACAAATCGCCGGCACATCTTGCATCTCAAAACTCAAGCTGCCAGGGCTTTCCATAAAAATTACTTTGGTGTTTTTCTTGATAAGTTTTTTAATATCTTCACCAATTGCTGGATCATAATAAGTTGTTTCTACGCCTAATTTTTTTAAGAATTTATCCGCAAAGCTACGAGTTGGAGAATAGGTGTTGTCAACCAAAAGCATATGATCGCCTTGTTTTAAAAAAGCCACCAAAGCAGTGTTGATAGCTGCCGCACCTGATGCGGTGACGAAAGTGTTATAACCATTTTCTAATTCAGCAATGGCTTTTTCTAAAGCAAAATTGCTTTGCGTACCATATCGACCATACTTCAATTCATATGGCTCAACCAAATCATTATTGGAATAGCCCCGCTCCGCATACATCAAATCTTTAAGAGTTGGAAAAACTATTGTTGAGGTTTGATAGATTGGCGGATTAACCATCCAACCTTGCTCTTTAGGGTTGCGACCCGCATGCACAATTTTAGTTGCTTCTCTAATTCCTTTTTCCATTTGTCCTTTTTCCATTTGTCCTTTTTCCATAAATATTATCTAGTTAAATTATCACTGAGCAATAAGCCACCAAGCTTTTTGCCACCCAAAATATGAACATGAAAGTGTGATACGGTTTGCGACGCATCCAAACCATTGTTAGTTATCAGGCGATAGCCCGACTTATCCAATCCTAACAAAGTAGCAATTTGTCTAACTTTTTTGAAGAAATCAACTATTTCTTCATCCAGAGCATTATCAGTAAAATCTGCAAACGAAATATATTCACCCTTAGGCACCACTAAAATATGCAGTGGCGCCGCTTTAGAAATGTCGTGAAAAGCCAGAATTTTAGAGTCTTCATAAACTCTTGCGCAAGGAATTTCTTCACGAATTATTTTAGCAAAAACATTATTTGGATCATATTTTGTAGTCATAAAACAATTTATTTTTTTGTATTATTACCAACCCTTACTTTTAGCATTGCATCAGGATGACCGACCATTCCGTTTGGTCCGTTGCCTTTTTTGATTTTATCAACTACGCCCATTCCTTCAATCACCCGACCAAACACGGTATATTGCCCATCTAAAAATCTAGAATCTTTTAGAACGATGAAGAATTGACTGTTTGCACTATTTGGACTAGAGGCTCTCGCCATAGAAACCGCACCACGAATGTGTGGTTCATCAGAAAACTCAGCTTTTAAATCCGGAAGTTCACTACCACCAGTTCCAGTTCCAGTTGGATCACCGGTTTGCGCCATAAAGCCATCAATAACGCGGTGAAAAACTACATTATCATAAAAACCACGATTGGCTAAAGTTTTAATTCTTTCCACATGTTTTGGTGCAACTTGTGGCAATAATTCGATGAGAATTTTGCCATTTTTGGTTTCAATAGTTAAAAGATTTTGTGGATCATAATTGCCGTTTGCGGCCTGATTTGGAGTGGTCATAATAAATAAAGTTAGAATTGATAAAAAAGTAAAAGTTAAAATTTTTTGCATAAATAAAAAAATTAAAGGGTTAATAAATTTTGATATTCTTTAATGGCAAAGCGATCAGTCATTCCAGCAATATAATCAGAAACATTAATTGCCAATTCTTTTTTGTCACTACTAGAAATTTGATGATGCTCTGGCAAACAGCTTGGGTTTTGAATAAAAAAATCAAACAAACCACCCACCACTCTATGAGCAGAGGAAGTCATACGATTGATTTTGTAATGGCGATACATATTTTCTTTCAAAAATTTTTTTAGACTTTGATGAGCAATTTCCATTGGATCAGAAAATTGCACTAAAAATTGTGAACAATTTCTAACATCTTCGACGCTATTAATGTGATATTTTTTGATATTGTTTTTAGTATTTTCAATTACATCCAAAACCATATCATTAACGATTCTTCTCTTCGCTTCGGAAACCAGAAACTCTCTTCTTGCATCAGGCTTTTTAGCCAAAACCTCACCAAAATTTTTACCAACAAAAGGCAGACTTAAAAGCTCTTCAATGTTAAATAATTCGGCTCGAAGCCCATCTTCAATATCGTGATTATTATAAGCGATATCATCAGAAATTGCCGAGATTTGCGCTTCAATTGAAGGCTGGCGAGCCAGATCCAAATCATTTTTTTGATTATATTCTCTGATATAATGATGGGTTTTAGATAAGTCTTTGATTGCACCGTTATGCTTAACTACACCCTCCAACATTTCCCATGATAAATTCAGCCCATCAAAATCAAGATATAGGCGTTCTAATTTAGTGATTAATTTTAAAGCGTGAGCATTGTGAGAAAAATTGCCAAACTCTTTCATTTTTTCATTCAAAGCATCTTCGCCAGCATGCCCAAAAGGTGTGTGACCCAAATCGTGAGCCAGAGAAACAACTTCAGCTAAATCTTTATTACAGCCAAGACCAGAAGAGATCCAACGCGCAATTTGCGCCACTTCTAATGAGTGAGTCAAACGAGTTCGATAATGATCACCTTCGTGATTTACAAAGACCTGAGTTTTATATTGCAAACGACGAAAGGCGGTAGAATTGATGATGCGATCACGATCACGCCCATAAATTGAACGAAACTGACAATCCTCCTCGCTACAAAACCGACCTTTGGAATTTTCTGGATTGGAGGCGAAGCTGGAGAACATTATTGGTCTAGCTCAATACGATTGATAATGGCAACACAATTACTATCAACCTTGATAATTTCTTGTTTTTTAGTTTTTAAATTTGGCTTAGTTAGAATAATTATGTTGCTGCCTTGCAAGTGTATCTTATCTACTTTTCCGGCGATTTTTAATTGTAGGAAATCTGAACAATTATTCACTTGTTGATGTGATTTTTTTTGCTTAATTAAAATTAAAGCAATGAACAAAACCACAAACACAAACCCCATCACAATCACGGAGGATTTAAGAAAAATTAGTGATCTATTAACGCTTTTAATTTCTTGGGACATTGTTGCTGCTGACAATTTAGGTTGGTGCTTAAGGAACCTCTGAATAACTAAAACGATGTTTTAGGAAAATTGATCTTTCTGGTCTTTTTTGGCATAAATTTCATTACTTTTTGGCGGAAGATGGAAATATTTCGCCAAAAAGTAATGAAATTTTTACTCAAAAAAATCCTCAGAAAAATCAATTTTTAGTTATTCAGAGGTTCGTTAAAGATAAATTCCACTAAGTTAAAAATCAAAGACTAATTATTTGTTTGCCAGAAAAATTTTATTTGGCAATTTTGCGTAAGTCCTATATTGATTTTAAGGTAATTTTTAGAGGTGCCCTTAAGAAAAAATCTTGCCAAACAATCTCTTTGTTATTAAATAGATCTCGCTCTTCTTTGCAAAGAGAAGTGCTATGGTGATAAACCTAATGTAAAATAGATGTTTTGGACTCGGGGGCGGTACCCGACATCTCCACCAAATAATAGTCATTGGTCGTTTAGTCAATCGAATTATTTTTTCCTCGAACTAATGGCTAAATATGGGGATGACATAGCTTCGACAATCATAATAAAAATATTGGTTTTACTCGGTTGAGAAACTGCCGATTGCTCCCGTAAGGGCGCGATATCCGTTCAAAAACAATAAACGCAAACGACAATTTTGCTAATGATAACCAATACTTTGCTCCAGTAGCTATCGCTGCTTAGCATAACTTTGATTATCGGGGTTTGGGGGCTACCTGGCAACAGAAAGCCCCCGCTTAATTTATATCATAATTATCTATGCAAGATCAAATCGGCTATGACGACATCATTGAAGATTCAATGCGTACCGTCATTTATAAAGTATTAAAAAAAGTTGAAAAAAATGGTCTGCATGGCGGTCATCATTTCGTCATCACTTTTTCTACTAGAAATCCCGCAGCCATAATATCTGAAGCTCTACGCAACAGATTTCCATCCGAAATGACCATTGTCATTCAACACCAATTCAGCTCTTTTGTAGTTGCTGATAATTATTTCAAAGTCTCCCTAAGTTTTTCTGGAGTATTAGAAAACCTAACCATTCCTTATAAAGCTATTTCTTCGTTCGCTGATCCAGAAGTTAATTTTGGTTTAAAATTTAACTCTATTGATATCGAAGATTATGAGGAAGATGAAGAGCCACAAAAACAAACTCAAAAATCAGGGGATATTGACCTTTCTAGCAAAGTAGTTTCGCTCGACGACTTTAGAAAAAATCGCGATAAAAAAAATTAATTAGCAAATGATCTATCTGTATCAGATTATCTTCTTGGTCTTCACTTACTTTGTCTGTGCCATACCTTTTGGTTTGGTTTTAGCAAAAATTTTTGGCAAACAAGATATTAGAGAGGCTGGCTCAGGAAACATTGGTGCCACTAATGTAGCTCGAGTTTTGGGTAAAAAATTTGGCCTAGCAACTCTAATTTTAGATGGAGTTAAAGGCGCTATAATGGTGATTGCCGCTCGCTATCTTTTTGTTGATGCAAAATCCCTAAATATATTTTTATCCTTGGTTGGCTCAGTTGCAGTTGTTGCTCACATCTTTCCAGTTTATTTGAACTTTAAAGGCGGAAAAGGCGTTGCCACTAGTTTGGCAGTTTTATTAGCGATTAATCCAGCGGTTGGTTCTGTGGGTTGTCTTGCTTGGATAATCATCTTTGCCTTTACCAAAACTTCCGCGATTGCATCCCTAGCTGCTGCTCTGATTGCAGTTTGCTTCACATTTTATTCTCACGCTTTTATAGAAGAAATTTTATTGTCAGTTTTTTTAGCAACATTAATTTTCATTCGTCACAAAGAAAATATTGACCGCATTTTAAATGGCAAAGAACACAAATTTAAAAATAATGCCCAAAGATAATGCCTAAAGATAAATTAATTGTTGCCCTTGATTTCCCAGATCTAAAATCTGCACAAAATTTAGTTGATAGTCTTGGATCGGAAGTGGATTTTTATAAAATTGGTTTAGAACTTTTGATGAGCGGCGATTATTTTAAGATGATCGATTGGCTCGCCAAAAAAGATAAAAAAGTTTTCGCCGATTTAAAATTATACGACATTTCAGCAACAATTGGCAAAGCAGTTAAAAACCTCTCTTCATATTCCAATATTCACTTCTTGACCATTCACGCGGCAAGCCGAGATATTATGGAGAAAGCCGCAGAAAATAAGAACAAAATCAACCTTCTTGCCGTCACAGTTTTAACTAATTTAGATCAAAAAGATTTAAACGAAATGGGTTTTGATCCACAAATCTCTTTAGAAAATTTGGTAATTAAAAAAACTCAATTAGCCAAAGAATGCGGTATTTATGGCGTGGTTTCGTCAGCAATGGAAGCAAAAATTATTCGTGAAAATTTAGGAAAAGATTTCACCATCATAACTCCGGGAATTAGATTGGAAAATATTGAAGGGGATGATCAAAAAAGAACTGTCGATGTTAAAACTGCTTTTCAAAATGGAGCTAATTATATTGTAGTTGGAAGACCAATTAACGCCGCAATAAATCCTCTTTTGGCTGCAAAAAAATTTCAAGAACAAATCTCAAAACTATAAATCACAAAATAGCTTTCACCTCACTTTTGCTTAAAGGCACCTCTAAAGTAAGATTTTTATTAGAAAATTTCTATCACAATTGGTTTGAACCAAATCAGATTTGCCGATAATTTCTATCAAATGATTTTTTAAATCATCAGATTAATGGCCCTCCAAAGAGGCTTTTAGCTAACAATGTCTAATTAATTCCCCAAAATTTATGAGTCTGCAAAGAAAGACGGCAGCCATTTTTTTGGGCTAATTTTAGAGTTAGCTGGCGATTATCTTCGTTTTTCTTTTCATCATATTCATCAATTGGCTGTAGGTAAACTGGGGTTTGATATTGGCTTTGACCAACTTTGGGAACAAAATTATAATTTTTATTGTGAGCAGAAATTAGAAATTTAAAGGCAGAGATTTTTGGCAATAAATCGGGTCGAATTGGATAATATTTTCCAGTTGGATTTTTGGGTGAACAGATAATATTGACTTGATTTGGTAGGTTTTGGAATAAAGTGCCATTAGTTTCAATTTGTACTTGAAAATTTTCCTTCAATAGTTCCCTGCACAATGGAATAATATTTTGCCGCAGTGGCTCACCGCCAGTTATAACCACCAAATTATGAGTTCTTTTTCCTTTTTTTTCCGCCAATTTCTTGGTTTTTTCTAACACTTTTTTTAAAGATAAATTCTTATAAGAATCAAACTCAGTGTCACAAAACGCACAAGCCAAATTACAGCCTCCAAGCCTTATAAAAATTGAGGGGAAGCCAGTAAAAATGCCCTCGCCTTGGAAAGTCGCGAAGATCTCTTGCACATCAAGATTTTGACCGTCAGTTTTTTTAGGGGGAAGGATTGGATTGTTACCAAACATATATTCTGAATCTGATTCAATACACTGAATATTTTTCCAGATTCAGTATATGGGGATCCCCACAAAAGTGGGGCGGCACAAATGTGCCGTAAGTTAAGAAACCTCTAAACAACTAAAAATTGATATTTCTGAGGATTTTTTGAGTAGAAATCTCATTACTTTTTGGTGGAATATTTCCATATTTTACCAAAAATAATGGAATTTATGCCAAAAAAGACCAGAAAGATCAATTTTTCTAAAACATTGTTTTAGTTGTTCAGAGGTTCCTAAATTATATTTACTTGATTATTTTAATAATATTTTTATAGTTTCGTGCCTTGTTTTTTGTAAATCTCAAACGAAGATAATTTATATGACATCTAATTTTAATCTTAAAGCCAATTTAAGACACACCCTTGGCAGCCCAGATTCTCGCAGGGTTAGGAAAGCTGGACAATTGCCAGCTGTAATTCGTATCAAAAATGGGGAAAATTTGAACATCACAGTTGATGCTAAAGATTTTGAACATCAATATTTCAAAGGCAATGTTTTAACCAGTGTGGTTGAAATTGAGCTTGATGGCAAAAAAATCACCGCCATTCCTCACAAAGTTGAGCTAGATCCAGTTACTGATCGCCCTATTCATGTTGATTTTATTCCTTTTTCTAAAAACGATAAAGTTAAAGTTAGCGCTAAATTAAAATTCATCAACCAAGATAAATCTTCTGGCTTAAAAAGAGGTGGGTTCTTACATATCGTTTTGCGTAAGGTTGCAATTTTGTGCGATTCAAACTCTATTCCTGAAGCAATTGAAGTTGATGTTGCTGCCTTGAAAGTTGGCAGCAAAATTAAAAGTGAAGATTTAAAATTGCCAAACAGTGTTGAACTTGCCAAAAAAACTAGCTTCATTATTGCCAGTATTATTGGTCGTGGCTCGAAAGATGATGACGCAGCTACTGCTGAAGGCGCTGCCACCACTCCTGGGGCTGCCGCTCCCGCCGCTGGCGCAAAATCTCCCGCCGCTGGCGCAAAATCTCCCGCCGCTGGCACTAAGGCTGCTGGTGATAAAAAAGATGCCGCTAAAGCCCCTGCAAAACCAGCTGCTAAAAAATAGTTAATTATTTAAAATAAAACTTTATCTTAGGGATGTATCAATTGGTGCATCCCTTTTTTATTATTCAAAATTATTCCCAATGTTTTTATTAGTTGGATTAGGAAATCCAGGCTCAAAATATCAATATACCAAACATAATTTTGGCTTTTTATTGGCCGATCAAATTATAGAAAATTTTAAATTGACAACTTTGGGAAATAAATTTGGCAGACAAATTTTGTCAGGCATAATTTCTAATCAAAAAGTTTTATTGATTAAGCCGCAGGATTATATGAATAATTCTGGCGAAGCAGTTTTGTCTACTGCAACTTTTTATAAAATTCCTCCTGAAAAAATTATCGTGTTTCATGATGATTTAGATTTAAAGCTAGGACGAATCAAAGCAAAAATTGGCGGCGGCAATGCTGGGCACAACGGTCTCAAAGATATTGATGACAAGATTGGAAAAAATTATGTAAGAATAAGGCTGGGAATTGGAAGACCAGAGAATAAAGAATATGAAATTGCTGATTATGTTTTAAGCAAATTTAGTAATG
>CAMDOL010000009.1 GCA_945903615.1 Rickettsia typhi
TTTTGCCCTAGATTTTGCCCTAGATTTTGGCATATTTTTAGTGATTTTTTCTTAAATTTTTTTGGAATATCGGGAATATTTTAAAAAAATTCAAGAAAAAAAGAGCAAAAATAGGGCGAAATATAAGATAAAATTAATTAGCTAACAGTTTCTATGTGATTGCTTGATCATTCTTTAAAAATAATTTTTCCTAATTTAGTTTTTGCCCAAATTCTAAAATCGTCAATATAGCTAAACACTGCCGGAATAACCACTAAAGTTAAAATTGTTGAGGTGATCAAACCGCCAATAATTGCCACGCCCATTCCGGTTCTTGGCTTCGAAACTTCACTCAGACCAATTGCAACTGGCAATGTGCCTGCGATGAGCGCAAAGGAGGTCATCAGAATTGGGCGGAGCCTAATTTTGCCAGCAGCGATTAAAGCATCTTTTTTTGAATAACCCTTCTCGATTAAATGGTTAGTAAAATCGATGAGCAAAATTGAGTTCTTCCCTGCAACTGCGATGAGCATAAAAATTCCCAAGATGGTAAAAATATTTATCGATTCATTCATTATAAACAAACTAAAAAACACTCCACAAAGTGCGAAGGGCAAAGCGAGAAGAATTGTGAATGGCGTCACAAAAGATTCGTAAAGACTGGTTAAAATTAGATAGATAAACAAGATTGATATGAATAATGCAAAGCCCATTGAATTAAGCATATCTTGCATATTTTCTGAATCTCCCGAAAAGCTATAACGAATTTCTGATGGAAGTTTTAAATTATTCACCCCCATCGTCGCGCTATCGCAACGACTCGCTCCCCCTGAATAGGAGGAACATTCATTCTTGCCGGCAAATATTTTTTCAACATCAGCGATCACATTTCCAAGTCCAGCCTTTGGGGACAAGCCAGCAGTGATTTGAATATAACGCCCCCGATCTTGGCGATCAATTCGCGCCGCTTCTTTGCTCTCTTGTAAAATAGCAATATCAGAAAGTTTGATTAATTTATTATTCACATTGGCGATATAAAAATTATTAAAGTTCAATTTTAAATCGCGTTGCTCGGGTTTTAATCTAGTTCTAATATTATATTCGTAACCATTTTGGCGCAATTTGCCAACCACATATCCTTCAATATAGCCACGCAATTCATCGCCCATCATTTTATCGTTAATGCCATATAGCTTTGCAGCATTTGGCTTTAAGACGATCTTTAATTCAGTGCGCGTTGCTTTGTTGTTTGAGTCAACATCTTTTAAATCAGGATTTTGTTTTAATTTTTCTATTAATTTCACTGCATAATCTTCCAACAATTTTGTATTATTGGAAACTAAACCAATATTAAATGGTTGACTTCGCGAAGCACCTCCAGAAGGATCATAATCTTTTACAATTGGATTTGCTGCAGCGAAATCTTTTAGCTGGTTGCGCAATTTTTGTTTAAAATTAGAGGTGGTTATTTTGCGATTTTTGTCCATCTTCACATAAATATCGCCTTTGTTGGATTGACTACTGGAGCTACCAACTGTTGCTGCGGTAAGCACGACTTCTTTATTGCTTTTGATAATCACATCAACCGCTTGAATAGTTTGATTGGTGCTTTCCAAATTAGAATCTGGCCCCAATTCCAAACTAACGGTGATTTCACCATTGTCACTCTCATTGATAAAAGTTTTAGGAACATATTTTCCAGTAAAAATACTCAGGCCACAAACTACTATCGTGGTAATAATAATTTTTTTAGGATTGCCAATTGAATAGATCAAAACTTTTTCATATTGATTTTCCAACCAGATTTGAAAACGATCAAATTGCGCAAGAAAATTATGCACACCCATCTTTTGCTGACGCAAACTCCTTTTATCTAAAAACAAATGTTCACTGTTTTCCTCATTCTTCAAGCCCAGCAAATAAGGAGAAGATAAATCCTTGCTCTGAACCGCATGTTTTTTTGCTCGACTCCCTAAATAAGCACACAAAACTGGAATAATTGTTATCGCCACAAACAAACTCACCAACATTGAAAAAGCGATCGTCAAGCCAAACTCTTTTAAATATTGCCCAACAATTCCTTTCATAAAACTAATGGGCGTGAACACTGAAACTACCACCAAAGTTATCGCCACCACTGCCATCAGAATTTCTAAAGTTCCTTCAATTGCCGCCTCTTTAATATTATATTTTTCTCCTTGTCCACTCTCAATTTTGCGATAAATATTTTCGACAACCACAATTGCATCATCAACCAACAAACCAACTGCCAAACTCATTGCCAACAATGAAATTATATTGATAGAAAAGTTAGCAAGATTCATCAAAATAAAAGAACTAATCAGCGCGATAGGCAGAGAAATGGCGGTAATTAAGGTTGCCCTGCCATTGGCTAAAAAGAAAAACACCACAACAACAGTTAGAATTACAGCCAGAATCATTGTCTCATAGACATCAAAAACATTCATTTTGATATAGTGACTTGCGTCCTTCACCAGCTTAATTTCTGGCTTGCTTTCCATTTTAGAAAAATCATCTTCCATTTTTTTTATCTGCTTTTTAACATCTTCGGCAACGGCGATAATATTAGAATCAGATTGGCGATAAACATTTAAAAACAAAGCTTTTTTGCCATCAATAAAAGCCCGCGAAGTCTCGTCTTCTAAAGCATCAGAAACCTCACCCAAATCCCCAACTTTGGTAGGAAGCTCATTAGAATAAAAATTAACCAAAGTATTTTTGATTTTTTCTAAATCATTAAATTCACTATCGCTGCTAAAAATAATTTCTTTTCCAAAAGCATCATTTTTTCCAATTGGCACATTAGCTCCTGATGCCAGAATTTCTTTTTGCACTTGACCATATGAAATATTGCGATCCTTTAAAATTTTTTGATCAAGCAAAACCTGAATTTCTCTTTTTCTGCTTCCCAAAATATCTACTAATCCAACATTACTAACCTGCTCTAGCCTTGGACGAACATAATTATCTGCCAAATCAAATAATTCGCCCTCATTTAAATTAGCATTAATGGCAATTGTCATTATTGGCTGATCCGAAGGATCAATTTTTCTGATGATTGGCTCTTTAATATCGTCAGGCAATTTGTGCTTAGCTTGATTAATTTTATCACGCACTTGCTGCTCAGCATATTTCATATCAGTGTCTTGATAAAAAGTGATGATCACTTGGCTGGTATCCTGCAGGCTTCTCGAGGTTAGTTTTTTTATGCCCGCAATTGTGCTGATTTCTTCTTCCAGAGGTTTGGAGACTGCGGTTTCAATCTGTCTTGGACCCGCGCCAGAATAGGTGGTGGAAATAAAAATGGTGGGAATGTCAACATTGGGAAATAAATCAACGCTCATTTTTTTGAACGAAATTATTCCCATAGTTACAATGATAACAATAATGCTGGTGATAAAAGCGGGACGCTGAATAGAAAAACTAGGAAGATTCATTTTAAAATAGTTATAATTCGTAAGTCATTAGTGTTCATTGCAGACACTATTAGCTAATTAATTTTGCCCTAGATTTTGCCCTAGATTTTGGCATTGGTATAAGCTGATCCAAACTTGGTTTGGCTTATGACTAAAGGATTGTTAAAGTTCATAATGTTTTCTCTGGGCTATCAAGCTCAAAAGCTGGTAAGCATTATTGACAGTGTTAATTAGAGCTTGGTTATAATCTTGTTCAAAAAGCAGAACTTGATAGGTTGAGGTTCTGCCTTGTCTTAAAAGACTGCGCTCATTTTCTACTTTAGATTTTTGTAAACTCTCTATTTTTCGACTAAGGCGTAAATTTTCTTGATAGTAGCACAGATTTTGCAAAAGATTTTGCCAATCATTTTCTTGATTAAAAACTTTTTGACGATAACTCATTCTTGCTGCGGTAGCATTGGCTTTATCGGCTTTTCTAATATCAGACTGCAAGCCAATCGCAATTGGCATTGAAAACTTTATACCAACAAAAGCAGTATCTCCCGCTTGAGTTAAAGAATTTCCAATTGCCTGAGATCCTGTTATTTCTAGACCATTAAAACCGTACGATCCATATAAATCAAATTGCGGCTTATTATCTTCCTCATCAATTTTTGCTTGAGCAATTACAGCCTTAGAATTAGCAGCTGCTGCCTTAACATCATATCTAGAATCAACCATAATTTTGTTGATTGGAAATTTTTCTAAACTATCAAAATTTATTTCATCCAACTTTTCATTAACCACATCAGAATTAATGTAGCGATTTTGATTAAAATTTCGCGCAGCAATTTTAGCGGTATTTTCAGCTTGTTTTAGTTGAAGTTTCTTGCTCTCCACATCAGCTTTTGCCTGCAAAACATCAGCCTTTTCACCTAAATTCATTTTGGCTTTTTTGCTGGCATTTTGTAATATTTTTTCGGCTTGATTTAAAGCATTTTTAGAAATGGCAATAACTTTTTTAGTTGCAACCAATTGCCAATAAGATTTTTCAGAATCAATTTCAAAATTAATTGCAGCAAACCCAGAATTAAATTTATTTACCTGATTTGAATAATAAGACGAATCTTGATTAGCCCTGATGGCAGAGCCAAACCGATCTTTCCACAGCGGCATTGTCAGGGATAAAACTGGATTGGTTTGATAATATAAAGGAACAGCTAAAGCAGAATTCAGACCCTGATACTCATTACGATTAATGTTATAATAAAATTTACTATACAAACCAAAGGAGAAATTTTGCTCAACACCAGCTGAATAATGTTGAGTATCAACTTGCTGATAGCGCACAAAAGCAATAGCCTGATTTTGTTTTTCAAAACCAGTTTGAGCGTTAGCAAAAATGGTCGGAGTGGTTAGAAGCGTAGCTTTTTTACTTAATAAATTCGATGACTCATAATTTATTTTTGAAGAATTATATCCAAGGTTGTCATTTTTAACTTGCGAGAGATATTCTTGTAAAGATAGAGCCAAAGCTCCTGTGGAAAAAAAAATGGAAGAAGAAATTGTGGCAATAAAAAATAATTTTAATGATCTCATTTTATTTTTTATAAGCTCTATTGATCAATAAAAAATCCAACAAAACACAAGCAAGCATCGCCTCTCCAACCGGAACTGCGCGGATTCCAACACAAGGATCATGACGACCTTTGGTGATAATGTTGGTATTATTGCCAGCAATATCAATAGTTCGTCTTGGTTTTAAAATTGAGCTAGTTGGCTTAACGGTAAATCTAGCAACGATATCTTGCCCACTAGAAATGCCACCCAAAATTCCGCCAGCATTGTTGGAAGAAAATTTTATTTTATTCACCCCCAAAGCTCTGTTCTCGCTATCGCCCAAACAACCGCTTTTTTCTTCTAAATATGAGGAAAGATCATTTTCCATCCACATTTCATCGGCATTTTCCTCTCCGCTCAAATATGCCGCGTCCACTCCGTTACCAATTTCAACTGCTTTAACAGCATTAATACTCATCAATGCCGAAGCAATTGCCGCGTCTAATTTATTGTAAATTGGCTCACCAAAGCCAACCGGAACTCCAGTTGCGATCAGCTCAATTAAGGCTCCAACTGAACTACCATTTTTTCTAATTTCTAATAAATAATTTTCCCAATCTTTTACAACCGATAAATCTGGACAGAAAAAATCATTGTTCTCAATTTGACTATAATCAATATTTTGAGGATTAATTTTTTTATCACCAAGCTGTTTTAAATAACCAACAATTTTGATATTCTCTTTTTCTAAAACTTTTTGCGCTACCGCACCAGCAGCAACACGCATCGCTGTTTCACGCGCAGAAGATCTGCCGCCTCCTCGATAATCACGAATACCATATTTTTGAAAGTAGGTGTAATCGGCGTGAGATGGGCGAAATTTATCTTTTATGTCGCCATAATCGCCACTTCTTTGATCTTGGTTATAAATTATGAGCGAAATTGGCGTGCCCGTAGTTTTGCCTTCAAAAACACCAGAGAGAATTTTGACTTTATCTTCCTCCTGTCTTTGAGTGGTAAATTTCGATTGTCCGGGGCGCCTTCTTTCTAAAGATTTTTGAATATCATCTTCACATAAATCAACCATAGATGGACAACCATCAATCACGCAGCCAATTGCTTCTCCGTGACTTTCTCCCCAAGTTGTAAAAGAAAAAAGTTTGCCAAATTTATTACTCATTATTTTGTTTCTCTAATAATTAAAACTGGATTATTACTAAAATGTAGGTCATTACCGCTATCCGTGATTAAAAGTCTGCCAGCGGTTATACTACCTTTGCTGCCTGACGCTTTCACATCACATAACTCAATATCATCTTTATTTTTATGTACCGCTTTTTTTGCTTCAATAGCAACAAACTCACCATCTCTATGTTCAAATTTAATTTTAGGATTGAGCATAACCTTTTCCACATTATCAATTTGATTTTTTTTGGAGATGAATTTTATAGCGTTACTGGTAGCATCAAGACCATAAAATAGAAAAGATAATATACCACAAATCAAGGTTGCAATACAAAGTAACACCAAAATTCTTTTGAATTTTATACGTTTTTTAATGTTATCAATAATTTGTGAACCATGATCCATAGCTAAATATTTTTGTAATCCTCTAAACTATATTCATCAACTTGAATCGCATCATAAACTGCCTCTTTTGATTGCCTTACAATCACAACATCTTCTTTACTGATAATGTTTTTGGAAGCTGCAATATCTAACAATTCATCAGCATCTTTTTGAGGTAACAAATTTTCCTTAATTGCTTTTTTAATGACAATCAAAACCATTTGAGCTTTTTCAAATAAAACAAAGGCATTTTCTAATTTCGCTAAAGCCTGATCCTGATCTTTTGGTAAATAAATTCCACTGGTTAAATTGTTGCGAAACTCGCCAGATTTTAGTGCTTTTATGACCACAAGATTTTCTAAATCATCTTTTGCTGGACAAACAAAAGCGTTTATTTTGGAATAAAAAGCAATGGGAGTTATCAAAACACTAAGCCAGCCAGCAAATAAATTGTGCCACAAACCGTCAAAAGCATTTTGCATTTTAGTAAATAAATCTTTCATCACATAGTCAATCAGCACTTCATCCTCAGGCTTTTTTCCATCAGCATCAAACCTCTTTAAAACACAAACCGCCATATACATCATTGACAAAATATCGCCAAAGCGACCGTTGAGTTTTTCTTTTCTTTTTAAATTGCCGCCAAATTTAATAATGGCAATATCAGCAAGAACTGCAAAGCTGGCTGATGCCCAAGCTAATTTTTTCTCATATTTACCAATAACACCTTTGGTACTTGATTTGTAAATGTAACCTCGACTTAAACTTAAAAACAAAGCCCTCACCACATTGCGAGAAAAATGAGCAATATGACCAAATATAGCTTTATCAAAAGCAGTGATGTCGTTATTTTCTAGAGCTTCAATTTCTTTATAGACAAACGGATGGCACATAATCGCTCCTTGCCCAAAATGAATTAAGCTGCGCGTCATAATATTTGCGCCTTCAACCGTGATTGAAATTGGTGCTGAAAAATAAGCATTGGCAAGTAAATTTCTTTTTCCACGAATAATGCCGCCTCCACCCAGAATATCCATGCCATCCATCACCACTTCTCTAAACATTTCGGTGGAATGATATTTAGCAATTGCAGTGATAACTGCTGGCCTAAAACCAGAATCAACAGCCCCAGCAGTAAATGAGCGCATCGCTTCTAATGTGTAGGTTTTGCCAATAATTCTGGCTAATACTTTTTCTATTCCTTCAAATTTGCCAATCGATAATCCAAATTGCTGCCTAATATTAGCATAAGCAGTAGTGACTCTTGCTACTAATTTTGCTCCGCCAGCGCTGGTTGAAGGTAAAGAAATTCCTCGACCCGCCGCCAAGCATTCTGTTAGCATTTTCCAGCCCCTACCGATTCCATCTTTGCCACCAATAATCGCATTAAGACCAACCACAACATCCTCACCATTGAGTGGAGAATTAATAAACGGAGTTCCAAGCGGGTCATGTCTTCTGCCCTGTCTGACTCCTTCGGTGGTATGAGGAATTAAGGCACAAGTGATACCAACATCAACACCATGTTCTAGTAAATTATTTGGATCACGCAGTTGAAAAGCCAAGCCAATGACCGTTGCTACTGCACCTAGAGTTATGTAACGCTTATTCCAATTTAATTTTATTTTTATCTCCCCATCACTATCTTGAAAAACTACTCCTTCAGAAGTTATGGATGTGGCATCACTTCCTGCCATTGGCTCAGTAAGAGCAAAACAAGGAACTTCTAAGCCAACCGCCAGTCTTGGCAAATAATAATCTTGCTGTTCTTTGGTTCCATAATTTAAAAGAAGTTCAGCGGGTCCTAAAGAATTTGGTACCATCGCAGTTATTGCCAAAGGCACTGATCTGGAAGATAATTTTTGAATTATTGCGCTATGTGCAGAAGCAGAAAAACCAAGTCCACCATATTTTTTAGGAATCACTATTCCAAAAAACTTTTTATCTTTCAAATATTGCCAAGTTTGTGGTGAAAGATCTTTGTTTTTATAAACCTCACTATCAAAACACATCGCACAAAGCTCTTCCGCTTCATTTTCTAAAAATGATTTTTCTTCATCATTTAGAGTTGAATAATTATTCGCAAAAATTGATTTAAAATTTGGATTTCCTGAAAATAATTCAGCATCAATCCAAACATTTCCAGACTTTAGGGCAGTTTTTTCATTATCAGAAATTTTAGGTAACAGCTTTAGATATTTAATTACAACTATAATCAGCTTGGTAACCAAATGTTTTCTGATCTCAGGAAAAACAAAAAGTAGCGCAAAAACTGCATAGGAAGATAAAGAAAAAAGAGATGGGTTGAATTGTAAAATAAATATCAATCCCAAAATTGCCCAACATATGACTGGCAAAGAATTATAAGCCAAAAACAATGTTGCTAAAAAAATTATTTGATTAAAATATGGAAGTCCTAAAAATATTTCTGACATAATTTGATATAATTAAAAGTTATAGACATAAGGCAGAAGAGCTCCAAACACAGAAGCTCTACTTTGATATAATTAAAAGTTATAGGCATAAGACAGAAGAACTCCAAACACAGAAGCTCTGCGATTATCTTCTTTAATACTTGCACTGGTTAAATCAAGAGCAATGTTTTTATTAAATTGGTAACCAATCGAATATTCAAGTTGACGATCACTAACTTGTCCAAGGTTTGCTGCAGTAGAAATATCTTTTTGTGCTATACTTCTAGTCACATTAGCTATACTCGCTGTCCAACTGCTATATTTAGCAACTAAAGACACCGTCATATAAATCGAATTTCGACCTGCAATACCACTCAAATTATCAATTGTCACAACTTCAAAGAAAGGAATCAGCGAACTTTTTAAACCTATTGGAATAAGATATTCTAACCCAGCAACAAAACCAGTTTCGCTGTCTCTACCCACAACATTACCAACCGCCAAATTTCTATAGCCAAAATTATAGAATAGATCATCAATACCACCCAAATCTTGCCCCTGCATTGTGATAGCATAAGAAGATGGGGTAGAAGTATTGCCAGCTAAAGCATCAGATTTTTTTGTGACTCCCTTTTTCTTAATTGCACTATTGCTGAGCCCAGTGCTATCGTTACAAAAAGCGTTTACAGCCAACTCACTATTTTCCAAAATCGCAGTGATACCTATACCAAGTTTGCCTCTTAGCTCATAATCTCTAGTGAAATTGGTTGTAAAAATTCCAATTCTTTTTTCTTTTCTAAATGCACTACCAAAAGCGGGATTAAATTTTCCGACAACAAATCGCGCATCTTCATTTTCAAATTGTCCCTTAAGTTGATCAACTACCAAGGCATTTTGACCGATACCAATACCCTTTTTGCTTGATAACATTTCTCGATACCGCTCTGGATTATTTTGGCTTTGATTCATTGGCTCAAACCTCCAATCAGTAACCAGTGACCAATTTTTGCTAAAATTTGCACTAAAGTAAGTATCAATATTCATGTTGGTATTGTTACCGATAATGTTTTTATCGGCAGAACTAATTCTATTGCCACGAAATTCAAACAATGATCTTCCGGATATGTTTGGGTATTGTTCACCATCTTTATCTGAAGAATCTTTTGCAAAAGCGTTAAGGCTTGGAAGAGTTGCGAGTATTAATAATAAGAATAATTTATTTTTGATCATGATCACAAATTAGTTAGAAATAGGAAGAAAAATGGCAACAGCCGTTCCAACATTGAGCTCGCTTTCTATCAAAACTGAGCCACCATGCAATCCAACAAAATATTTAGTCAAATAAAGTCCAATGCCAGTTCCAGAGACTGATAGCGTGTTTTTGGCTCGGAAAAATTTTTTACCAATTCGCTCCAGATCATCTTTAGGAATTCCAATTCCACTATCAGTTACTTTTAAAAACAATTGATTTTTTTCAACATCACCAAAAATTTTTACAGACGATTCCGGCTTTGAATACTTAATTGCATTGGTAATGACATTGGTAAAAGAGTGATCCAATAGTTTTTGATCTCCAAGATATGAAATTGGCAAATTATCAATATTTATTTCAATTGTAATGTTTTTTTCTTGGGCAAAATGAGAATTTTTATCAACTATGTCTTGCATAAAATTCTTAATATGAAAATCTTGTTTGTTCACCTTAATTCCATCTTCACCAATTTCGATTTTAGATAAATTTAAAGTATTTTGGATCATATTATTCATCCTCACGATAGCATTTTTAATACGATCCAATGACTTATCAATCAAACCATCCAAAACATTAACAGCTTTCACTTTTCTTAAAATCAACTCCCTAGCGCCATCAATTATTTGTAGAGGAGTTTTAAATTCGTGAGAAACTAAAGCAACAAATTCACTTTGTAATTCACGCATTCTTTTTTCTTGAGCCAATGACTCCTCTAATTTATTACTTTTATCGATTAATGCTTGATTGGAGAGCAACAGTTTATAAGTATAGTTTTTTCGATCAATTGCCATTGAAAATTGACTAGCAATAATATTGATCAACTCACTTTCCTCTAAAAGCCACCTTCTTTTTGCTGATTGCTGCAAATAAAAACCACCACTAATAATATCACCAGAAGTCATCACCACAACAATTTGTGAACCGATTCCAAAATCTTTACAAACATCTTCAATAATTTTAAATTTAGCATCGTTTTTAACATCTTCATAAACCGTCATTGTGGTGGTTTTTTTGAGACGATTAATATCTAAAAATAATTGATTTTGAACATTGATATAGAGGCTTATTGGTGATTCTGGGTTAGTAACATCGCCAGCATCAGAAATTCTTTTTGTGCCTTTGTTACAATACTCAACTAAAAACCCCGAATCACCATTATCACAATCATACAGAATGCACCGATCAACTTTTAAATATTTACACATTATTTTAACAATTGACTGCGAAACATCTTTTAGGTTTGATTCTGAGGCGATCATATCGCTAATGTTTCTGAGCAATCTTTCATTTCTAATCGTTCTTTCTAGATTTTGAATGAGAGCGATAGAATGAACCCCGTTATTTTCATCTTTTCTAGTTTGTGCCAATTGCTCAAAAGAAAAAACGCAGTAAATATTTTTGGTTTTATAGCGACTCGGAACAAAGCTAACTTTGAATTCTTCAACTTTGCTTTTATCTTTTGGATTAGGAATGCTAACATTAATATCAATAACCTGAAGACCCTTAACTGCCTTGATCAAATTAATGTATTCAAAATAATTATTTGATCCATAATCAACATCTGCGTCTTGCAATAAAAAATCATAATTATTGCCAATCACCTCGATTTTTTCTAAATCAAAACGCTTTAAAAACCGATCGTTGCATTCAATAATTTCTAAAAAGTTGGGATTCTCCGGTTCGATTTGACATAAAAATGACGGGCTTTGCATCTGATTAATTGCCTGCTTTAACACCAATCTTTTATCATCTTCGTTCAGCGAATATGGATTTTGATCAAAATTTTTTTCAGCTATTTCGTTTGCCATTTTTATTTACGCTTTTTTCTAAAATTAGATTTATTAGATTTGGACGCCTTTTTACTCTGAACCTCAGTAATTAAGTCTACCGCACGATTCAAACCAATTTCCAAAATATCATCTTCTTTCACTGAGGAATATTTGCCATTATGTAACAAATAAGGTCCAAACGGTCCAATTGAAGCTACAATTTTTAAACCATCTTCAGGGTGAATTCCAACCTCTCTTGGCAAAGATAGAAGTTTTTTAGCAAATTTTAGGTCAACATCTTCAACCTTAATATTTCTTGGAAGTGAAACCCTTTTTGGTTTTGGTGTGTTGTCTTTCTTTTTAGCTTTCTTTTTAGGCAACTTTTTATCTTTGGTTTTTTCTTCAGATTTTTTAGAAGTTTTTTTCTTGGTTTCTTTAACTTCTAATTCTGGCTCAGGAGCTGCCACCAAAGTGTCATTCGCCAATTCAATATAAAACCCATAAGGCCCTTTTTTGATAAAGATTTTATCACCCTGATTATCGCCATCACCAAGCAAGATTGGCTCAAAAACTCGGCGCTCAGTGGTTCCGTTCGCATTTTCAATTAGCTCCCCAGAGTTTTTGTCATCAGAAAACGACTTGGTATATTTACATTCTGGATAATTAGAACAACCCACAAAAACTCCAAATCCACCAATTTTAATTCCCAGCGTTCCTTTAGAGCAAGATGGGCATTGGTGTTTGGCTTTGCCATTTTCATCAACACCAAAAATATAAGGAGAAATATGCTGGTTTAAACTATCTAAAATTTCGGGAATAGTTTTTTTGCTAACTTCGCCAATATTACCATTAAAATTCAGCCAAAAATCTTTTAGAAATTTTTTCCAGTTAAGTTCGCCATTGGAAATAATATCCAAATCATCTTCCATTTTAGCGGTGTAATCATATTCAACATATTTAGGGAAAAATGATTTTAAGAATACCACCACAACCCGACCGCGCTCTTCAGGATTAAATCTTTTTTTCTCTAATTTTACATAACCACGATCTTGCAGAACTGAAATAATGTTAGCATAAGTTGAAGGGCGACCAATTCCAAGCTCTTCCATTTTTTTAACTAAACTTGCTTCAGAATATCTAGGAAGTGGCTCAGTGAAATGTTGAACAGGCTTTACTTCAAGCAATTCTAGATCATCATTAACTTTAACATCTGGCAAAATTGCCTTCTTTTCTTCACTAGTTTCATCTTCCTCATCGTCTTTATCTTCGTTATAAAGAGTATAAAACCCGTCAAATTTAATTACAGAGCCAACAGCTCTTAGCTCGCCATAATTAGGATTGGTTTTAATCACCACAGCAACTTGATCCATTACCACATCCGCCATTTGGGAAGCAACCATTCTTTTCCAAATTAAATCATAGAGAGCCAAGAAATCTTTTTCTAAATAGCTAGCAATTGCTTTTGGGGGTAATGAAAAATCGGTAGGACGAATTGCTTCGTGAGCTTCTTGGGCGTTTTTGATTTTGCTTTTATAAGCGATCTGACTTTCTGGTAAATATTTTTTGCCATAAGCTTGATTGATAAAATCTCTTACTTGCACAATCGCTTCTGGAGCAACATCCACACCATCAGTTCTCATATAAGTAATCAAACCCATCGTTCCTGAACCAACATCCAAACCTTCGTAAAGTTTTTGAGCGACTTGCATAGTTTTTTTTGCTGAAAAACCTAATTTGCGTGCAGCTTCTTGTTGCAGTGATGAAGTTGTAAAAGGTGCGTAGGGTTTGCGGCGAACTTCCTTTCTGTTAACAGCAACAACTTGATATTTTTTACTCTGTAACAACTTAGCAATTTCTTCAGCTTGAACTTTATTATTAATAGTAAATTTATCTAATCTCTCACCATTAATATGGGTTAAGGTTGTGGTTAATTTTTGCCCAGATTGTTTGCCAGAATTACTTTGCAAATCAACTTTAACATCCCAATATTCTTCACTTTTAAACGCCTCAATTTCATCTTCACGATCACAAATTATTCTAAGTGCAACCGATTGAACACGCCCCGCCGATTTACTTCCTGGAAGTTTTCTCCATAAAACTGGAGACAATGTGAAGCCAACCAAGTAATCCAAAGCACGACGCGCTTGTTGAGCGTTGACTAAATTAATATCAATTTCACGAGGGTTTTTTACAGCTTCTAGGATTGAGGTTTTGGTAATTGAGTTAAAGACAACTCTTTCAACTTTAGTTTTAGAAGTGATCGCTTTTTTCTGACGCAAAACTTCCGCAATGTGCCAAGCAATTGATTCTCCTTCGCGATCAGGATCGGGAGCAAGAATTATTTTGTCACATCCTTTCGCTCTATCAACAATTGCCTTAGCATATTTCGCTGATTTGGTCGACACTTCATAATGCATGGCAAAATCATTGTCCGGCTCAACTGATCCAGTCTTACTCGGTAAATCCCTAATATGTCCAAACGACGCAATCACTTCATAATCTTTCCCCAAATATTTGCCAATAGTTTTAGCTTTAGCTGGAGACTCAACAATCAATAAATTTTTCATAAATTAAAAATTTATTAGTCATTATTTATTAGTCGTTAATCATATGTCATAAATATTGACTAACGACTAACAACTAAAGACTAATGACTAAATTTTACATATTTTTTAAACCGATTTTTAAATAAATATAGCCAGTCACAACCGTTAAAAACGCGGCAATAGCCAACAACATTTCACCGGCAGTAGCAATGATATCGGCAATAATAAATTTAATGGTTCTTGATTCGCCGCCCATAAATTCGTTTACCGCATATTGCGATCCGGGTTCGCCAACTAATAATAGTGTAATTGCGACCATCTGAACTGCGGTTTTATATTTAGAAAGATTATTGACGGGAACGCCAATTTTAATTTCTGCTAAAAATTCTCTAAGACCCGAAACCAAAACTTCGCGACAAATAATAATTAGTCCAGGAATTGTGATTGCCATATTTTTGTGACCAAAATGAATCAACATTGTGATGGCAACGATAACCAATAATTTATCAGCAATTGGATCCAAGCATCGACCAAAATTGGTTTGTGCTTTTAAACTTCTAGCAAAATATCCATCAAAAAAATCAGTGATGCCCGCAACCATAAATAAAGAGGCGGCGACAATGTTTGCGGCAAAGCCGTCAATATAAAAAGACATTACCAAAATCGGAATTATGGCAATGCGAAACATAGTCAAAATGTTGGGTATATTCTTCATATTTTGTGGTCAGGCTAATTAAAAAGAGCCCTAACGGATAAATTGATCGAGATTAAAAAGCAAAGAAAATTTTAAAAAATAATTTCTATGTAGCAATAACAAACAAAAAATGAATGGTTAATTATTAATGATGGTTAATTATTAATGGCGGATTCTTTTTTGACGAGGATTTCTACTTTCATTTTAGCGTCGGATAATTTTTTGCTGCAATGATCTTTGAGGGCAATTCCTTGTTCGTATAAATCAACCATCTCTTCTAAATTCACTTTGCCACTTCCAAGAGTTTCAACAATTTCTTCCAGCTTAGATAGGGCGGTTTCAAAATCTAACTTTTCAATATTCTTTACCAATTTTTCTGTTTTGCTCATAATTATTTTACAAAATTAAATAATGGCATTTCGCCACCTTTTTGATCGGTCAATCTAATTGGATATTCTCCGGTAAAACAGGCATCACAATATTGTGGCAAGTCACCATTTCTTTTAGTTTCACCAACCGCACGATATAAACCATCAATTGATATATAAGCTAAATGATCAACACCAATCAGCTTTGCCATTTCAGCAATCTTATGATTAGCCGCCATTAAATCTTTTTTATCAGGAGTATCAACGCCATAAAAACAAGAATCTGTTGTTGGTGGACTCGCAATTAACATATAAACTTCTTTGGCTCCCGCCTCTCTAATCATCTGCACAATTTTTTTTGAAGTAGTGCCGCGAACGATGGAATCATCGACCAAAATTACTCTTTTGCCTTTAATGACATTGAGATTGGCATTATGTTTTAGCTTTACTCCAAAATGGCGAATACGATCGGATGGTTCAATAAAAGTTCTGCCCACATAATGGTTTCTGATGATTCCAAGTTCAAAAGGAATTTTTGATTGCATTGCATAACCAATTGCCGCCGGAACGCCGGAATCTGGGATTGGAACCACAACATCAGCATCAATTTTAACTTCTTTGGCTAGTTCAATTCCAATGTTTTTGCGCATCTGATAAACGCTTTTACCTTCCAAAACGCTATCTGGGCGAGCAAAGTAAATATATTCAAAAATACAAAATTTTGAAGGAGCTGGTTTGAAAGGTTCGATGCTTCTGATACCATCTTTGTCAATAATAACCAATTCGCCATGCTTAATATCGCGCACAAACTCAGCGCCGATAATATCAAAAGCACAAGTCTCACTAGCCACAATATCGGCATCACCTAATTTTCCAAGCACAAGGGGGCGAACTCCATAAGGATCGCGAATGGCGATAATTCCATCTTTATGTAGAATCACCAACGAATAAGCTCCTTCAATTTGCGAAATAGCATCAACAATTTTGTCAATCAAAGCGCTTTTTTGACTCAAGGCAATCAAGTGAATAATCACCTCGGTATCCATCGATGATTGAAAAATTGATCCGCGTTCAATTAAGGATTTTCTAAGCAACGCAGCGTTTGTCAAATTGCCATTATGAGCAATCGCCAAGCAACCAAAACTAAATTCAGCAAAAATTGGCTGATAATTGCGCGCAGTTTTTTTGCCCGCTGTTGAATAACGAACATGCCCAATAGCAATATCGCCTTGCAACTTGTTAACAATTTCCGATGAATTAAAATTATCCCCCACCAGACCATCAGCAAAATGCATAGCAAAAACACCATTATCACAAGCCACAACTCCTGCTGCCTCTTGCCCGCGATGCTGCAAAGCGTGAAGCCCAAGCGCAGTATTGACCGCAGCATCTTTGCTATTAAAAATACCAAAAACACCACATTCTTCTTTTAATTTATCGTCGAAGGGAATCATTTTAAATGAACTTGAGTTGATATTTACTTTTGGCAAGAAGGGCAATAAAAGCTTGATCTGCCATTTTGCTTAATTCTTTTAATTTTGCCAGAAGAAACAGGATTGCAAAGGAGGCAATTCTGTTTATCTCGCCCATAAACTTTAAAATCAAACTGAAAACCGCCAACATCACCATTGGATTTTACATAGTCACGAAGTGTTGATCCGCCTAGCTTGATGGCTTTTTGGAGAATTTTCTTAATATTGCCAATCAGTGTTTCTAGTTCTTTCAAACTTAAACTCCCCGCTTCTCTTAAAGGTGAAATTTTTGATTCAAACAAAGATTCATTAATATAAATATTTCCAACGCCAACCACAATTGCGTTATCCATCATTGCGGTTTTAATATTAATTTTTTTGCCCTTTAATTTTTCTTGCAAATACTTGCTGTTAAAATCATCCGTTAATGGTTCAAAGCCAAGATTTTTTATCATTGAATGTTGATTAATATTTTTCTCATCAACCAAATCCACCAAACCAAATCTTCTTGGATCATTATAAATAAGGCAAGAATCGTCAAAAAATTTCATTATAAAATGATCGTGCTTTTCTAGATTTTTAGGAAATTTTTCTAAATAAAGTAATTTTCCACTCATTCCTAAATGCACCAATAGAATTTTATGGGTAGCGATTTTAATCAGAATATATCTGGCTCTTCGGGCAACCGAAATGATTTTCTGATTTTCTAAATCAGCAAAATTTTTAGGAAATGGCAAGCGAAGATTTTTATCGGAAGTCTGAATTGCCAAAATTTTTTTGCCAATAATATTTTGTTCAATACCGCGACAAATGGTTTCAACCTCAGGAAGTTCAGGCATAATCTTGTTGGATTTTGATTTTTATTTGGATTAAGTTGTGGGCAATTTACAATAATTTTTAATTAAAACTATGAAAAAATTTATCGTTTTTGGTTTGGGAATTTCTGGCAATCCAGCAGTAAAATTTTTGCTAAAACAAGGCTATGAAGTTATAGCTGGCGATGATAATAAAAGCTCTTTGGACAGTTTGAATAAATATTTAGAAGAGCATCAAGATCTAAAATCTCATTTAAAAATTGTTGATAATATTGAATCAATTGATTGGAAAAATGCCGAGTGTTTAGTCCTTGCTGCTGGCATTCCTTTAAAATATCCAACTCCTCATAAAATCGCTTTGGCAGCTAATCAAAAAAATTGCCCAATTATTTGCGATGTCGAGATTTTATATTTATTTAACAACCAAGCTAAATTTATTGGTATCACCGGAACCAATGGCAAATCAACGACAACGGCGCTTACCGGACATATTTTTGAATCCACAAAAAAACCTTATGCTGTTGGCGGAAATATTGGCACTGGCGCGCTGGCTTTGCCAAAATTAAATGCGGATGAAAATTACATAATCGAAATGTCATCTTATCAACTTGATTTGACTGTTAAAACCAGATTTCACATTGCCAATCTTCTCAATATAACGCCGGATCATTTGGATCGTCACAAGGATATGAATGGTTATATCGCTGCAAAAAAGCGAATTTTTATGAATCAAACCAAAGATGATTTTGCAATTATTGATGTGGATAATGTTAATTCCAAAATGGTTTATGAAGAATTAAAAAATGATCAAAATTTTCAAGCAACTTTAATTCCAATTTCTAATAAATATGTCGTTGATAGTGGAATATCAATGATTGGCGATATTATCTACAATAATATTAATTATACACCCCCATCGTTTGCCAAAGAAAATATTTTGGCAAACTCGCTCCCCCTAAATAGGGGGAGCATAACCAAAACTGAATCTGTAATTGATTTGGGAATCAGACAATTTCTCAAAGGTGAGCACAACTCTCAAAATATCGCTTTTGCTTTTGCTAATTGTTTTTTATCAGGAATTTCTGAAGAACAAATCATCGCCGCCATCAAAACCTTCAAAGGCTTAAGACACAGAATGCAATTAGTTGCCAATATTAACGGCATTAACTTTATCAACGACAGCAAAGCCACCAACGCCGAATCAACTCAAAACGCTCTTAAAACTTATAACAATATTTATTGGATTTTGGGTGGAAAACCTAAAGATGGCGGAATTTCTAGCTTAGAGCAATATTTTTCAAAAATTAAATATGCATTTTTAATTGGTGATGCAACTGAAGAATTTGCCAAAACTTTGGGAAATAAAGTTGAATATTTTAAATGCGGCGATTTAAAAACTGCCTTTGAAATGGCTTATAATCTAGCCTTAAAAGATCAATCGCAAGAAAAAAATATCCTGCTTTCCCCTGCCTGTGCCTCTTTTGATCAATGGAAAAACTTTGAACAAAGAGGTGATTTTTTTTGTGAGCTGACCAAAAGAATTATAGACACTGTTAGCTAATTAATTTTGCCTCATATTTTGCCTCATATTTTGCCTTAGATTTTGCCTTAGATTTTGCCTTAGATTTTGCCTTAGATTTTGGCATATTTTTAGTGATTTTTTCTTAAACTTTTTTTTTG
>CAMDOL010000010.1 GCA_945903615.1 Rickettsia typhi
GAGGAATGTCGGAAGATGAATTGAGGGATTATGAAGAATATGGCGACAGCTTTTTTGGATCTTCAAAACAATCTGCGACAAAGAAAATAGATGGTCCTTATGAGTTGTTCGAGTGGTTTTATGAGGTCTATAAAAAATCAACTAAGGAAAAATTATTAGAATTTTTACAAACCCATCCATCAATAGGCGATTTTCAGAAAATGGATCAAGAAGATTTGGCAATATTATATTGCGAATTGATGGTTGCCGATGCCGTTAGAAAAAATAAAGTAGATTAAATAATCTCCAAATCTCCGTTTCGCGTTCACCTCTAAAAATTCTAATTTTTAGAGGTGCCCTAAAATCTATTTTTGCGCTCTTTGATAAGCCTCATTAATTAATTGCTTTGCTTTAGCAGCATCTTCAAAGCCTTTGATTTTTACCCATTTGCCTTTTTCTAAATCTTTATATCTTTCAAAAAAATGACTAATTTTATTTAAGAGCGATTCAGGTAATTCTTTGTAATTTTCAATATTTTCATATTGGGAGTTCAGTTTTTTTGCGGGCACTGCCAAGATTTTTTCATCCATTCCTTTTTCATCTTCCATAATAAGAACCCCAATTGGCTTAGCTGCGATGACTGCCCCAGGAACAATTGGAAAATCAGAAATCACCAGAACATCGGCTGGATCACCATCATCGGATAAGGTTCCGGGAATGAAACCATAATTACAAGGATAATACATTGGAGTTGCCAAAAAACGATCAACAAAAATCGCTCCTGAATCTTTGTCCATTTCATATTTTACTGGATCAGAGTTCATCGGAACTTCAATAATAACATTAACTTGATTAGGCAAATCTTTTCCTGGTGATATTTTGGTTATGTCCATAAAATAAATTGTTTATTAATTATTGATAAATGAAATCGATTTGAATTTTACTGTCACCAGATTTTGTTGGTTTGAGTTTTTGTTCATAGCTTTTGATCAGACATAAGGCATTTTCTTTGTCTTGACAATAATAGACTACTCCTTGCAAGTAGTAGGCGTATTTGTTGGAGAGTTTGGGTAATTTAACTGATCCAGATTTAATCATCGATCCGTCAAAGCTAGCAATTAAATTGGCTTCTTTTTTGTTTTTTATTTCAATTAGGTTAAAAAAACTTGAAGCTGAATCATTGATCTTCCAGCCATCTTTCATATTGAAAGTTAACACAACTTCACCCCCACTCTTTACGGAGTGAGTGGCAATTTTTTCTAAGTTAGGAAGGTATTCAAGCAATCCTTCGGTCGGCATTTTTAATTTTGGAATTATATCTATAACTTTAGAATCACTGGTGTTGGCGCCAAGTTCAATAATGCGATTATTATTGGTGTCGGCAATATAAAATTTATCTAATACTGAAATTATCGCCTCGGGT
The DNA here is from genome assembly GCA_945903615.1 of Rickettsia typhi. Taxonomy (GTDB): domain Bacteria; phylum Pseudomonadota; class Alphaproteobacteria; order Rickettsiales; family UBA1997; genus JAJTCH01. The sequence goes on from CAMDOL010000010.1 coordinate 1,403, forward strand.
TCGTTATAATTAATACTCTTTTTGCTGCCAATTCCATCACCACGAACGCTGCCGCTATAGTCAGAAATTTCTTTGGTTTTAACATTATATTTGCGAATGGCGTGGTTGAAGGTATCAGCAATATAAATTGCAGAATCATCAGCAGTTAAGCCAGTTGGGTATTGCAGTAAGGCTTCTTTAGAATTGCCATTTTTATTACCAAATTCTAACAAACCTTTGCCAATTAAGGTTTTGACCTCACCGCTTTTGTCAACTACGCGCAAAGATGAGCTTGCTGAGTCAACAAAATAAAGCTTTTCAGAGGCGGCGCTCAGACCAGTTGGTTGTGCCAAAGAGTTTTTGGGGTATTGACCATCAATTGAATCTTCAGTGCCATTGCCGGCAAAGGGGCTGATCGTGCGTTTGGAAAGGTTATATTTTAATAGCTGGTGAGTGCCAGCATTGGCGATGATAATATTATTTTTATCAGGGAAAAATTCTAAATCCCACGGTGATGCTAGTAAAACTTCTTCGACCTTATTTTCGGTGTTAATAATATCTCCTCTGATTCCAGTTCCGGCAATTGTTTTTACTTCACCCGTTTTAAAATCAATACGGCGCAAGGCGTGATTGCCAGTATCAGCAACATATAAAGTATTGTCTTTGAATAATAAACCACGCGGAGAATTAAATGTGGCATTGTTGATATTTCCATCTTCAAAACCCATATTTCCTGATCCAATTTCTAACAAAGTTTCGCCATTTAAAGCAGTGACAATTATATTATGTTTTTCAGTGTTAGAGATAATAAGGGCGTTGGTTTTGCCGCTGTTTTTATATGAAAAATCACGAGCAAATTTGATTTTGGATGGGAATTTTAAAACATAATCGACGACTTTATTTTTTTCCAGAACAATTGGTAAGCGGTCGCTGGTTAATTGATATTTATATTTTGTAATCAGATTTTTAATATCATCATGAATAGTGGTTGGGGCAATTTTACCTTGATATTTTTTTGTGATGCGACCTTTAGGATCAATTAAAATTAGCGTTGGCCACGAAGAAGCCTTAAAGCTGTTCCAAATTTTAAAATTAGTATCATTAACAACTAAATGAGCAATGTCATATTTTAAAATCGCTTTTTTTATGCTGTCAGTACCTTTTTCGTTGTCAAATTTTCCTGAGTGGACACCAATAACAGTGAGTCGATCTCCAAACTCAGCTTCTAATTTTTTAATTTCAGAAATAGTGTGGAGGCAATTGACGCAAGAGTAAGTCCAAAAATCAAGGAGGATAACACGATTTTCTAAATCACCAGACTCAATATTGCGGGTTGAGTTCAGCCACTCAGCGTTATGTTTGGTGAGGTTATTAATCTCAGAGTTATAAAAGCTAATTTTGGTAAGTAAATAGGAGAGAGAGATGCAGAAGAACCAAAAAACTATGATTGCGGACAAAATAAGAAGAATCAGCTTTTTATCTTTTTTTGTGATAACCATCGTGATCTTTAGTTATAGATTGAAAAAGCTAATTTTGGTGAGATTTATGATGGTTCTAAGAGCTATAACCAGTAAAACCCTTTCTGCGGCTTCTTTTGGTTTTTGCTAAACTTTCTTGTTTTCTTCTTTTCTTTTCTTCGGAAGGTTTTTCAAAAGCTTTTCTTCTTCTTGCTTCTTTAACTAGACCTTCTTTTTGAGTCTTTTTTCTGAAGCTACGAATTGCCATTTCCAAATGGCCTCTATTGTTGATTACTACTTGCATTAAAGTGAAATTGATTAGTTAGAAATTTTCAAAGGCGAGATTTATAGTTGGTTTAAAATAAATTTTCAAGCGATTATTCGTTTATCCAAACAATCTGTGATTTAATTTTTTTGTCTGGATAGAGTTTTTGTAACGCCTGCTCATAAAGATGCATTTGATCTTGATATTGCAGATTTAAGCCTTCATTTTTTTCTCCAGTTTTAAAATCAATAATTACCACCTGATTTTCTTCAATAATCAGACGATCAATTTTTCCAGAAATGGTTTTGCCGTTGATTTTGGCTATGATTGGTACCTCGGCTTTGCTTTTTGGGTGATTTAATAGATTGGCGTATTTTTCAAAAACATTATTAATTCTGTGTATTACTTGTTCAATTTCTATTTCTGGCAAATTTTTATCCGTTAAATATTTTAGCAATAATTCTCTTCTTTGTTCATCACTTTCAATTTGCAAATCGGGCAGAAGTTCAAGAATTTTGTGAATAATATTCCCCAAATTAGCTTTTTTATGGCTTATTTTATTGATTTTGCCTTGCTTTGTTTTTGATGGGTATAAAAATTCTTCATCAATTTCAATTGGTGGAAGCTCAGAAATAAAATTTTGATTGGCAATTGATTTAGGAATTTTTGGAGATATTTTTTTTATCGAATCATTTTGAATGATTGCATCTTCACCAACCACTAAAGTTTTTCCAATCAAGCCATCAAACTCTCTGGCTTTATTAACAATCGCTTCTTTGATCATATTATACCAACAATTTCCATCGTTTTCTTTTCCAAACCCACAAATATAAAGCTCTTCCTCAGCTCTGGTCATTGCCACATAGAGTTGGCGCCAATATTCTTTTTTAACAATTTCGCGGTCAATTTGTTTGATGTTTGTAATCGTTGAATTATCAGAATTTTTGCCACCCGACCAAAAAGGTAGACCACTTTTTTGATCCCAAAAAATTCTTCTGCGATCATTGCCAAATTGTTTTTGTGAATTATGAAATGTGTCTGCAAGAAAAACAATTGGGGCTTCCAAGCCTTTTGCGGAGTGTATGGTTGTAATATAAACCTGGTTTTGATTCTGACTATTGCTATCAATTTTAATTTCTAAATCTGCATTTAATAAAAATTGCACAAAATTTTGTAATGAAGTAGCAATATTGTTGTTTTGATAGTCGATAATAATTTTTAAAAATTGATTAATAATTTCTTCTCCAGCCTTACCAAATCTGGCTAAAACTGCTTTTTGCTTATTTTGATTAATAAGAATATGGCTAAAAAATTGGTGAATAGAAAATTGTTGTTCTTTATTTTCAGAAATTAAATTTTGTAAATCTTGATATAAAGCAAAATTCTTTTTTTCTAAAGCGGCAAGCAAACTAATTTTGGACTGATTTTTAAGAGAACACACCGCCAATAATTCTTCTTCGCTAATCCCAAATAAGGGTGATTTAAGCAAGCAGGCCAAATTCAAATCATCTTCTGGTAATAAAATAAATTGTGCTAAAGCTAATAAATCTTGAACAATAATATTTTCACCAAAGTTGATCCGATCAGTGCTGCTCACGGGGATTTGTTCCTCGCTTAGATATTTTACTAACAAATTTCCCAAATTACTTTTACGCTCTTTGAGTAAAATCATTACATCTCCAAACTGGGCAAGGCGATTTTTACTGGCCAAAAATTTTCCATCATCAAAAAATTTTCTAATTTTCTTGGCGATAATTTGTGCCAGAATTTCCTGCGCTTTATATTCTTCATCAATCGAAAAATCCAAATTCCATTTATACTTTTCTTCTTCGTCACTTACAAATGAAGACTTGCAGCTCACCACCGGCATTAGTTCTACCTTTCCAAAATATTGATTCTTAATTGCGTGATGTTGAATTTTTGTGGCTAAACTACTAATCGCTTTTGCTAAATCTGGTTTGGCAAAAACTGCATCAACAGTTTGCAAAATCGCCGGCATTGAGCGAAACGAACTATTTAATTCGACATTTAAAAACTGCTCGTTAATTGAGCTTAATTTGTCTTGATAATAATAAAAAATATTAGCAAAAATATTGGGATCGGCACCTTGGAAGCTATATATTGACTGCTTCTCATCACCAACAATAAAAATAGTTCTGTTCTGATTTTTAGAGTCATTGCCAGCAAAAAATTCTTCCGTGATTGCTTTAACAATATTCCATTGCCAATGATTGGTATCTTGCGATTCATCAACCAAAATATGCTCATAAATGCCATCGAGCTTGTATTTTACCCATTCTCTTCCAGCAGAGTTTTCTAGAAGTTGGCTGGTTTTAATAATCAAATCACTATAATCCAAGTAGCCATTTTGGTTTTTTAATTGATTATAAATTTCAATAATTTGATCAACCACAATCAGTAAGGAAGAGGTGGAAGCAGCAATTTTAACGCTGTGAAATTTTTCAGAAAAATCTGCAACTCTTTTTTGTTCACGCCGCATCAAATCTTCTGCCTCTGGAAATTGGTCGCGAATTTTTTGATTGGTTAAATGCACAGTAGCTTTGTGTTCTGCGGTTAAAAAAACACTCAAATATTCTTCCGAGTTTTCTAAATTTGGTTGATTAATAAATTGCTCAATTTTCTTTTTGCTCTTAATCCCCGTATCTTGACAAAGCATCAATAAATCTTTTTTTTGCCAATTTGTATCTTGGATAAAATTAGCAAAAACAGTTTTTTCATTTTCTTCTAAATCAATATCTAATTGGCTATAAACCGCTTCAATCACGCCATTGATATCAAAATGTTTTTCTTTAAGTTCGGCAAGATTTTGTCTTTTTTTAATTATTTCAGTGGTAATTTCTAAAAAACTATTTTCATTGAGGCGTGAAGAAATCAAATTAATTTTCTCAGCCAGATTTATATCCAAAAGAGCTTTTTTTAAAAGCGTTTTACGAGCCAAAAGCAATAATTCAGTTTCTTTCCCAGAATCAATTATTGTAAAGCTTGGTGAGGTTTTAGCTTCAACTGGAAATTTTTTGATAATGCTTTGGCAAAAAGAGTGAATTGTTGAAATTTGTAAGCCAGAATTATCATCAAGTAAGGTGGCGAATAATTTTCGCGCGGCTTTCATTTCCAATTTTGATGGTTGATGAGAAGTAAATTTTTTGAGATGTTCTTGCAGTTTAATATCGTCCCACAAAACCCAGTTTTCTAACTCAGCAAAAATTCTTTTTTGCATTTGCGCTGCCGCAACTTTGGTGAAAGTGAGGCATAAAATTTTGGCAGGAGAAACTCCGCCAAGTAAAAGCCGCAAAACTCGATCGGTTAAAACCTTGGTCTTTCCTGAGCCAGCAGAGGCTGATACAAAAACTGAATTGATAGGATTGGAGGCTGAGTTTTGAAGATTGGTGGTTTTGAGTAACACTTTTTAATGATTAACCATATTATTCACATGATCCTAACAATTCTTCTGCGGTTTCTTTGCTAATAACTTTACGGTTAAAGAGGTCAAGAATTGAATCTTTGGAAGTGACCATTCCTTGTTTTTTACCAATTTCTATCATGGAATTTATTTGTTGCACTTTGTCTTCTCTAATCAAGTTTTTAATTGAAGTGTTAGCAATCATAACCTCATAAATTGCTGTTCTGCCGCCATTTTCTTTTTTAACTAATCTTTGAGAAATAACTGCTTTTAGTGAGGAAGCAACCATTGATCGAACCAAATCCTTATCTGCCGCAGGAAAAACATCGATGATGCGGTTAATGCTTTGAGCGGCAGATTTGGTATGTAGTGTTGCCATTACCAGATGCCCAGTTTCAGCGGCGGTTAATGCTAAATGAATTGTTTCTAAATCGCGCATTTCACCAACCATTATAACATTTGGATCTTCCCTTAGTGCTGATCTTAAGGCGATTGGAAAAGACTCGGTATTAAAACCAACTTCTCTTTGATTAATTAGGGAAAGATTGCTTTTATAAGTGAATTCAACTGGATCTTCGATAGTAATTATGTGGCGTTTATAGTTGGCATTGATGTGGTTAATCATTGCAGCTAAGGTGGTTGATTTTCCACTGCCAGCTGGACCAACAACCAAAACTAATCCTTGGTGTAATTTACATATCTCACTTACAACCGCTGGAGCAGAAATTTCTAGCAGAGTGATACTTTCTGAAGGAATTTCTCTAAAAACTGCAGCTGGACCGTTGATAGTATTAAAAACATTGACCCGAAAACGATTATTAAACTTACTCTTCATTGCAAAATCTAGCTCGAACTCTTCTTTGTAAGTGTTTCTTTGCAATTCATTCATAATCGAATCAAGCATTGCAAATAATTCAACACTCTCAATTATTTTAGTATTAGGAATCTGAGAAAGCTCACCATCAATTCTGGTAATTGGATAATTGCCAGCAGAAAGATGAAGATCAGAGGCTTTATGCTTAACGACATATTCTATAAAGTTTTCCAAGTTAGGATTGGTTTGCATACTCAATTGTTTATATTTTGTTTTTAATGAATTCAATTCTTTGTCTGACTTGAGCCATAGGGATTGAGTTGCTTAAATTATCTGCCGAAGCATAATTTTTGATTACATCTTGATAATAGTGCAGGGCGTTTTGATAATCGGTAATTTTGTCATAAATGATTGCCAAGTTAAATTGGTAATTAACTTCTTTGGGATCAATATTTATGGCTCTTCTTAGCAATAAAATTGCTTGATCTGGTTTATTAATTTTATCATAAGCCATAGCTGCTCCAGCTAGTATATAAGCTGAACTTGGATTTTGGATGGAAAGTTTTTCTAGTAAATAAACCGCATCATTTGGTGATTCTTCAACAATTACTGCAATCAAATTGCCAATCAACTCATCTTTGGTTTGGTCTTCAGGCCATTCATATTTGAGCAATTGATAATAAATAGTTTTAGCTTGTTTGTATTGTCCAAGCTTGTGGTAGCAGACCGCTAGAGAAAATGACGCATAATGATTTTTGGGATCAGATTTAAGGATTTGTTTATAAAGTTCAATTGCAACTTCATATTGACCGGCAACTGAAGCATTATATGCCAATTTTTGTTTTTGTTCAGTTTGTTGATTGGTTTTTGATGAATTATCATTGATAAAAATATCAATTTCTGATTTGCGAATTTTATTAGAACGGTCAATTACTAAAGCTGATTTTCTCTCAACACTTTTTTTGTGAGCAGCATCTTTATCAGAGAACAATAAGGTTTTTTGAATTTGATCAACAGCTTCTGAGGTTGATAATGTTTCTGGAGTCTTTGTGGTTACTGGGTTTGTGGTTACTGGGTTTGCAGATTGAGTGGTTGATGGTTGTATTGGCGCTAAAGATTGTGCCAGAGAAAAGCTAGGAGAAAAGCTAGGAGAAAAACTAGGAATAGCCAGCAAGAGAAAGGTTTGGTAAAAAATAATTTTGATATTTTTTTGGCTAATTTTTATCACTTTTTTTATGCTTTATGTAAATGATTACCGCCATAATTGAAGCTGGAGTAATGCCGGGAATTCTGGCGGCGCCACCAATGGTTTTGGGCTTCATTGTGGTTAACTTTTCTCTCACTTCATTTGAGAGGCTTTTAATGTTGCTATAGTCAATGTTATCAGGGATTTGCAGCTCTTCATCTTTTTTGAAAATTTCAATATCCCGATCTTGTCTTTTTAGGTAAGAATTATACACCGCCGCAATAGTAATTTGCTTTTTATTTTTTGCATCAATTTCTTTTAACTTTTCTTTGAATTCTGGACAAACATTTTCTAATTTTTCAAAATTAATTTCCGGAAAGCTAAGCAATTCAAAGGCATTTCTTTTGATACCATCTTGCTTAATATTGATTCCTAAATCCAAAAGTTTTTTAGGGGTGGTAATTAATTGATGCAGAATTTTTGTATCATTTTGCAAAGATATTTTTTTATTCAAAAATTCTTGCGCTCTTTTTTGATTGACGCAGCCAATTGCAATTCCAAGTTCAGTTAAACGCAAATCGGCATTGTCTGAGCGCAAATGCAAACGGTATTCGGCTCTGGAGGTAAACATTCGATATGGTTCTGTGGTTCCAAGCGTGATCAAATCATCAATCATCACGCCAATATAAGAGTTGGAGCGATCTAAAATAAATTCTTTTTGGCTATTTTTAGCTTTTAAAGCTGCATTAATTCCGGCAACAATTCCTTGTCCGCCAGCTTCCTCATAACCAGTTGTGCCGTTGATTTGTCCGGCAAAAAATAGATGTTTAATTTTTTTAGTCTCCAGTGTTGGATATAATTCTTTGGCATCAACAAAATCATATTCAATCGCATATCCGGGTTGTAACATTTTTACATTTTCTAAACCTTTAATCGTTTTCAAAAATTGTAATTGAATTTCAGCAGGCAAGGAAGTTGAGATCCCATTAGGATAGATTACATCAGTATCCAAACCTTCTGGCTCAAGAAAAATTTGATGACGCTCTTTGTCTTTAAAGCGATGAATTTTATCTTCAATTGATGGGCAATATCTAGGGCCAACACCAGCAATATGACCGCCATACATTGCGGATTTATCCAAATTGTCCTTAATAATTTTGTGAGTTTTGGGGCTGGTATAAGTTATGTAGCAATGAATTTGTGGAACTTTGATTTCGTCATTCAAATATGAAAATGGCTGCGGCGGATTATCTCCCGGTTGAGCTTCAAGCTCAGAATAATCAATTGATTTACTGCTGATTCGTGGCGGCGTTCCAGTTTTTAAACGACCTAAATTAAAGTTATATTTCTTAAGTGTCGCTGAAAGTCCATTTGAAGGTTGTTCACCAACTCGACCAGCCGGAATTTTTTTATCCCCAATATGAATCATTCCGGATAAAAATGTGCCCGTTGTAAGCACGATTGAATCCGCCATAATTTCACTCACGACTAACGACTCAAGACTCACCACTTTTACCCCAACAACTTGATTATTGTGGGTTACCAAATCCTCAACTGAAGCATATAAAACATCCAAATTCTCCTGCGCTTCAATAATTGATTTAACCGCTTTGCGATATAATTTACGATCAGCCTGTGCTCGTGGTGAATGAACTGCCGCACCTTTACTGGCATTTAAAATCCGAAAATGAATTCCTGCCATATCAATTGCTTTGCCCATAACTCCATCCAACGCGTCAATTTCGCGCACGATTGTTCCTTTGGCAACGCCACCAATCGCAGGGTTGCAAGACATCTCGCCTAAATTTTCTTCTTTTAATGTAATTAACAAAGTAGCAACTCCCATCCGCGCTGAAGCTGTTGCCGCTTCACATCCCGAGTGCCCTCCACCAATTACAATTACTGAATATTTTTTGTTCATCTGGTTCGTTTGTGTTTGATTTTAAATGTTCAGCAACAAGCCCAACAATATGTCTTGTTTTTCCAAAACTAAACTTTCAATTTACAAATTAGTTTTAAACCGTTAATGTGCCCGCCTCTTTAACAATAGCCCCAATTTGACAATGAAATCAATTAGAATATTCATAAAATATCTGCAGAAATTTTTAGCTGGATTTGCGTCTATTATTCCTTTCGTAAAAACTAACTCTAATTCATATCCTTTTAATAAGGAAGACCGCGCTATTGGCTATGATTGGGTAGTTATTGGTGAAGACTTAAATTTTACAATTAACAAATACAATAAAAATACCAAGAACAATGAGAGAAAATAATAATAGAAGACCAGATAATAGAAATGGTCGTCCGAGTAACCAAAGAGAAGCTGGTTCAAATTCTGGAAATAGATCTAATCAGGTCAGAAGCTCTCACAATCTTTTGCCTTCCCCTAGAGTTCTAGAAAGCTACGAAGACATTGCTCCGGGTTCAGTTAATAAATTAATTGAAATGACCAAAAAAGAGCAGGAGCACCGCCACGCTTGGCAAGATAAATATTTGAGATTGCACAATGTTAGCTATAAAACCGGTTTAATTTTTGGTTTTATCTACAATATGGCGTTATTGGCTTTGATTTACGATTTAATCAAAGCTGGCAATCAACCTTTGGCTTTAAAACTTTTTTTAATCAACGCTGGCTTGCTTGCGTTTGCCATAATTGTAACTGCAATTCAAAGAAAAGTTACAACTAGAAAGCCACCAAGAAGAACTCATAACAATTCTAATAGAAATCGCCAATCTCCTTTAAAGCCAGACGCCAAAACATCCCCACAATCTAAATAATTATACTTGATTAATTTAGTAGGAAATGAAAAGATAATGGTTAATCATTAACCATTATCTTTTATGATTCTCACTAACAAAGCAAAATATGCCACAATCGCAGTGATTGATATACTTGAAGCTGGTTTGCAAAAGCCAGTTGCTTTGTCGGTTGTTGCTGCTAGGCAGAATATTTCTTTATCTTTTTTAGAACAAATTTTTTCGGCTCTTAAAAAGGCACAAATTGTTAAATCAATTCGAGGCGCTGGCGGTGGATATATGCTGGCAAAAAAACCTCAGGATATTAATATTGCTGATATAATCTTTGCCATTGATGAGCCAATCAAAATGACCAGATGTTCTAACAAGGATGGTTGCGTTACTAAAAAAACTAAATGCAAAACTCATGATTTGTGGTGTGGTTTAGAGCGAAATATTCACAATTATTTAAGCTCAATTTCTATTGCGAATATTAATGAAAACTCCAAAATTAAATTATGAAGGAAAGAATTTTTTTTGATAATAACGCTACCACAAAAATCGCTGATGAAGTTTTACAAGAGATGATCAAAGCTTATGGCGAACCTTTAAATCCCTCATCAATTCACTATTTTGGCAGAACTGCAACTCGCATTTCTAACCAAGCTCGCGAACATATAAAAAAACTTTTAGGTGCTGCAAATTATCAAGTAATTTTCACTTCTGGTGGAACTGAGGCAAATAATTTAGCGTTGTTTGGTTTTAAAGATTATCAAGTTATAACCTCAGCAATTGAACATCCGGCGGTTTATAATGTTGCTTTAAAAAAAGCTGGTTACATTGTTAAAGTTGATAGCAATTGCGTTGTTGATATTGCTGATTTGGAAGCAAGAATGAAAGCTCTTAACAGCAAAAATTTTATTGTTTCAATAATGCTGGCCAATAATGAAACTGGTGCAATTCAACCACTTAAAGAAATTGCTAAACTTACTCATCAATATGGAGGTTTGGTGCATAGTGATATTGTTCAGGCGACTGGAAAAATTAATATTGATCTAGAAGATCTGAATGTTGATATGGCATCGGTTTCTTCTCATAAACTTAATGGTCCACAAGGTGTTGGTGTTTTGTTGATTAGAAAAACTTTAGATATTGACCCAATTATTTTTGGCTCTTCTCAAGAAGGCGGAAAACGCCCCGGAACTCTAAATGTTGCGGGTTCGGTTGGTCTTGGAGAGGCTTGTCGCTTGGCTGTAGATAAAATTAGCAAATATCAAAAATTGGCTGAGCTTAGAGATTATTTGGAAGAATCATTGCAAACAATTGCTGGAGACGATTTAACCATATTTAGCAAAACCGTGGAAAGGCTGCCAAATACTTCTTATATAGCTACACGAGGAATTGACAATCAAACCCAATTGATCGATTTGGATTTGAATGGCATTGCAGTCAGTATTGGTGCGGCTTGCTCATCGGGAAGTTCAAAACCTTCACGAGTTTTGGGGGCGATGAGTGTTGAGGATGGGTTATCAAAAAACACCATTCGGGTTAGTTTGGGCTTAGAAAGCACCAAAGAACAAGTTGAAAAATTTATTGAAATTTGGGGCAATTTATATCGTAAAACCAGAAGTTAATTTTTAGTCTTCATCTGAGCTTTTTCTGAGATGATGGCTTATAAGCAAATAATAAAATGAAAAATAACAACATCAAATTACCAATTTATCTAGATTATCAATCCACTACGCCAATGGATCCGCGCGTGATTGAAGTAGTGACTAAAACCATGAAGGAAGATTTTGGCAATCCACATTCACGCACGCACGCATTTGGTTGGAAAGCAGAAGAGTTGATAGAAATTTCGCGCCGACAAGTTGCCGATTTGATTGGCGCTAATGAGAAAGAAGTCGTTTTCACTTCTGGTGCGACTGAATCAAATAATATGGCGATTAAAGGCGTTTTTGGTTTTTACAAAAATACTGGCAAAAACCATATTATCACTGTTACCACAGAGCATAAATGTATTATCAACTCTTGTCGTGATATTGAGGTTGAAGGTGCAAAAATAACTTTTTTACCAGTTGGAAAAAATGGTTTGATTGACTTGCAAGAGCTTGAAAATGCTATCACCGATCAAACTTGTTTGGTTTCGATAATGGCAATTAATAATGAAATTGGGGTTATTCAGCCACTCAAAGAAATTGGTGCTCTTTGTCGCAATAAGGGGGTATTTTTTCACACTGATGCCGCACAAGCTTTTGGTAAAATTCCATTGAATGTTAACGAATTAAATATTGATTTGATGAGTATTTCTGGGCATAAAATTTATGGTCCAAAAGGTGTTGGAGCAATTTATGTAAGAAGAAAACCACGAGTTCGTTTAAAGCCGCTAATTAGTGGTGGTGGGCAAGAAAGAGGTTTTAGATCTGGCACGCTTGCAACCTCACTTGTTGTGGGTTTGGGATTGGCAGCGCAAATTGCTAAGAGTGAAATGGAAAAAGATGCAGCTCACATCACGAAATTGAGTGATAGATTCTTCGACGCAATTGGCACAATTCCAGCAGTTTATTTAAACGGTGATAAAACTAGTCGTTATAATGGCAATTTAAATTTCAGCTTTGCTGGAATTGAAGGAGAATCGATGATTATGGCGATCAAAGATTTGGCGGTTTCTAGTGGTTCAGCCTGCACTTCTTCATCGCTTGAGCCTTCATATGTTCTGCACGCAATTGGTGTTGAAGATGATTTGGCACACACTTCAATTCGTTTTGGGATTGGTCGATTTACAACTGAGGCAGAAGTGGATTATGCAATTAATTTAATTAAAGAAAAAATCGACAAATTAAGAAATCTCAGCCCAATTTGGGATATGATGCAAGAAGGTGTAGACCTGAAGTCCATTAACTGGACAGGTCACTAATCCGCTTGCGCTGAATGAGGCTGTCGCAAAATATATCTTTGTTCGTTTAGAAAAAGCGAACAGCTTTTTTAGGAAGCCTAAAAATTTCTTGCCAAAGTGATTTTGCCAAAGTGATTTTGCCAAAGTGATTTTGTGATATACCCAAACAAGTTGAAGATACCGATCTTATGACAAAGGATTTTTTAGGAAAAATCACGACAGAGAATGCAGGCTGTATCAAGTGATACAGCCAAATTCTCCGAGTGAATTTTTACAAAAAAGCCGAAGTCAGAAGTCGGCACCTTCAACTTGTTTGGGTATAGTCTTTGAATCTACAGCGCGATGGAGAGTTTAACAATTTAACAAACTAATTATATGGCATATTCAAAAGAAGTTATCGATCACTATGAAAATCCTCGCAATGTTGGGGCTTTTGCTAAAGGTGAAGAAAATATTGGAACTGGCTTGGTTGGTGCACCAGCCTGTGGCGATGTTATGAAATTGCAAATTAAAGTTGCTGATGATGGAACCATCACCGAAGCAAAATTTAAAACCTTTGGATGTGGCTCTGCCATTGCTTCCAGCTCACTTGTAACCGAATGGGTGAAGGGGAAAAATATTGAAGAAGCAGGGAAAATTACCAACAAAGAAATTGCTCAAGAATTATCTTTGCCACCAGTAAAAATTCACTGCTCAGTATTGGCAGAAGAAGCTGTGAAAGCAGCGATTGACGATTATAAAAAAAGAAAATCTGAGAATAATTAATGTCCAATTTAAGCTCTTTTCACAATCAAAAAATTGGCTCTTTGGGCAATAATATTGTTGATTATTTGTTAATTGATGATGGAGCATTAAGGCAACTGAAAGTGCTTTTAAGTCAAAGAAATGAACCTTGTGAAGGGATAAAAGTTAATGTTAGAACTCGTGGTTGTTCAGGGCTTTCTTATGCAATTGAATATGCATTGAAAGATAAGAACATTACTAAATATGATGATTTGGTTATCAAAGATGGAATCAATATTTTTATCGATCCAAAAATTTCGATGTTTTTAATTGGTAGCCAAATGATTTATGTTGAAGAAGATCTGCGTGCAGGTTTTGATTTTGTAAATCCAAATGAGAAGGGCAGGTGCGGTTGTGGCGAATCGTTTAATGTTTAAAATGAAACTAGAAAAACTAAATCACTTTCAAAAATTCCATCTTGCAACTGAGTTTCAAATTAACTTATCCGAACTAGAAACCAACTATTTGCTGCTCCAACAAAAATTCCATCCTGATACTGCAATTGATCAAACCGAAGCTGAGATCAATTCAATCTTAATCAATCAGGCTTATCAAATTCTAAAAAATCCAACCAAGCGCGCGATTTGTTTGTTACAATTACAGGGAATTGATATTGATGACGACCACTGTATAATCAAGCCTTCGCAGGAGAATCTAGTTTTAGTAATGGAGCTTCGTGAAGAAATTTTAGATAATAAAAATAATCCAATTGCAATTGGTTTAATCAAACAGAAAATCAAAAAATTAATCGCTGATGAAATGCCGCAAGTATCTAATTTGTTGATCCAAAAGCAATATCAAATTGCTGCACAAAAATTAATTAAAATAAAATACTTAGATAAAATTATTATAGATTTGAAAAAAAATTAACAAATTTAACATAAAAAATATGAACAAAAAAGGTATCTGTGAAATTTCTAAAAAAAGTTATCGTGCCAACAGTTTGGTTGTGGGGCGCAATCTAAGGTCGCATATTATGGCTTTGATCAAAAATGATTATCCTGATTTTGGGGACGATTCTTTGATTTCAATTACCGAACTGAACCGTTATCGCAAAAAATATTTGGAAAGTATCTTAACTGATGAAGTTGGTGAGCTTTCTAAAATTGAACAAGAAGTAATTGAAAGTATCAATGCTAATGAGATTTTGTCGGATAATATTGAGTTTGATATTCAAGCCAAAATTACTTTTGGGCAAAAGATTGCTGATAAAGTTGCCGAGTTTGGCGGTAGTTGGAGATTTATTATTGGCTTCTTTTCATTTTTGGGGATTTGGATAATTATCAACGCCGCAATTTTGTTGCAAGATTCTTTCGATCCTTATCCATTTATTTTACTCAACCTAATTCTTTCATGCCTTGCTGCAATTCAAGCGCCAATAATTATGATGAGCCAAAACCGCAAAGAAGATCGTGATCGCAAAAGATCAGAGCATGATTATAAAATTAATCTCAAAGCTGAGTTGGAAATCAGGCTGCTTCATGAAAAAATGGATCATCTTTTAATCCATCAAAATAAACGCTTCGTTGAGATTCAGCAAATTCAAATGGATTTGATGGAAGATATTTTGAACAAAACTCAGACGAGATAGAATTTACAAAGCAATAATCAGATATGGCTTTACTAAAAATTTACGAACCAGGTCAAACTCCCCAACCGCATCATCAAGAAGAGATTGCGGTAGGAATTGATCTGGGCACAACTAATTCTTTGATTGCAATTTCTGTTAATCAAAAACCACAAATTTTGCTCGACGATAATGGGCATTTTATGCAGCCTTCAATTGTTGCTGTTGTTGGCGATAATGAATTTGGGGTGGGAAGAGCGGCTCAAAATTTTGCTGGTGAGAAAATTTATTCAATCAAAAGATTGATGGGAAAAGGTTTTGATGATCTTGAAGGTGCGGATAATTTGCCTTTTATGGTTAAAAAAGTCGGTCAGCAGTTGCGTATTATTTTGGCAGGAAAAGATTTTAATGCGGTAGAAATTTCAGCTCAAATTTTAAAACATCTCAAACAAATTGCTGAAACCAGCTTACAAAAACCAATCTCAAAAGCGGTAATCACCGTGCCAGCTTATTTTGACGAAGCCGCACGAAACGCCACCAAGCAAGCAGCACATTTAGTTGGGTTGGAAGTTCTGCGATTAATCAGCGAGCCAACAGCGGCAGCGGTTGCTTATGGATTAGACAAACAGGTGAGGGGAAAATATTTGGTTTTTGATTTAGGTGGCGGAACTTTTGATGTGTCAATTTTAGAATTATCAAAAGGAGTTTTTAAAGTGATTGGTGTTGGTGGAAATTCGGCTTTAGGTGGTGATGATTTTGATAATTTTATTGGGCAAAAAATTATTGCTGAAAATGACTTGACAAATCTTTCAGTTTTAGATTTACAAAATATTAAATTGGCTAGCAAAGAAATTAAAGAACGGATTACTAATCAAGATGTTGCAGAGGTTGAGATTAATTTAGAAAGTAAAAAATTTAACTTTAAGTTGACCAAAAAAGAATTCGAAAATTTAAGCCAGAATCTAGCCCAAAAAACCATTCAAATTACTCAAAATTTATTAGAAGAATTGGACTTAGAAATTGATCAAATTGAGGCGGTGATTTTGGTTGGTGGATCAACTCGAATGAATATAATTAAGGAAAAATTAACCGCAGTTTTTGGGCAAGAAAAAATTTTAGACGATATTGATCCAGATAAAATCGTTGCTCTTGGCGCTGCAATTCAAGCCGAAGCACTGACCTCGCGCAATTCTGATAATTTGCTTTTAGATGTAATTCCTTTATCGCTTGGAATTGAAATGATGGGTGGAATTGTTGAAAAAATTATTGAGCGCAATATTGCCATTCCAACTTCTGCCACTAAAGAATTTACCACCTATGCTGACGGACAAAATGGTATGAAATTGCATATTGTGCAAGGCGAGCGCGAGCTGGCTAAAGATTGTCGTTCACTAGCCTATTTTGAAATTAAAAATATTCCTGCACTTAAAGCTGGTGTAGCGCGAGTGAAAGTAGTTTTTAAAGTTGATGCTGATGGGCTTTTAATTGTTAATGCAACTGAAGAAATGACGGGCGAAACTCAGACTATTGAAGTGAAGCCAAGTTTTGGCTTGGACGAATCTCAGGTGAAAAATATGCTTCTAGATTCTTTGCGTAATTCTAAACAAGATATTTCTGAAAGGCTTTTGGTTGAAGCTAAAGTTGAGGCAGAGAGAAATATTTTGGCACTGCAAGCGGAATTAATTGAAGATAAAAATTTGGCTGATGATAATTTTATAAAAGCAACCAAAGCACAAATTTCTAAGCTGGAAGCAGCAATTTTAACTAATGATTACAAACAAATTAACTTAGAAGCAGAAAATTTAGAAAAATTTGCTGAACAATTAGCCGAGAATAAAATGGATAAGGTAATTGGCAAAACTTTAGTTGGTAAAAAAATTGACGAGGTATAATCAATGATCCCAATAATAATCGTTATTTCTTATTGTTTAGGATTCTTCCTTGAAAGTATTCTTGGCTTTGGTGGTGGCTTGATTGCTTATTCAATTTTAGGGTTTTTTATTGATGTAAAACAAATTGTTTTAGTCGGTCTTTATATTGGCACTTGCGCTAGTGCTTATATTGCTATTTCAGACTGGCAATCTTTTGATGGCAAAAACTTCTTTTCCAAAATTCCCATTTGTTTGCTTGGAACTATTATTGGCACTTTCATTTTTGGCTATGTCGATGCTGGCTCTCTGGCTTTTGGACTTGGCGTTCTATTAATTTTTCTTTCCTTAAAAATTGCTTTTTTCGACAACATAAAATTACCCAGAATTTTTGAAGCAAAGCTTTTGCTAATTGGCGGCATTTCTCATGGAATGTTTGGAATGGGCGGGCCTTTTATAGTTAATGCTCTAAAAGATAATTTCAAAAACAAATCCCATTTGCGCACTACTATGGCAGTGTTTTTTGTCTTCTTTAATATTATTCGCTTCGCCCAGCTGAGTATCACTGGTCATTTAGATTGGCATTTAATTGGCAGCATTTGGTGGGCGGTGATCCCAGTTTTTATCGCTATTAAACTTGGTCACATATTTCACTTAAGAATTAGTGAAGAGCATTTCAAAAAAATGATTGCGGTAATAACGATATGTTCTGGAATTAAGTTCTTGATAAATTAATTTAAATTTTTACTATTCGCCACTCTTAATTTTATAACATCCAATTTCCAAATCTTAGGGGATATAGCTCAGTTGGTAGAGCACCTGCTTTGCAAGCAGGGGGTCCGGAGTTCGAGTCTCCGTATCTCCACCATTTAAATCAAACCTTCCAGCCAAGTTTTCACAAAATCCATTTATCGCAAATGGGACACTCTTGTGGGACACTCTTGTGGGACACTCTTGGGACACTAGAATTTAAATAATCACAACAAACCACACTAAAACAATCCTTCTTCCCCCCCCTTCTAATTATGATCTGTCTGATCTGTCAACCTTTTTTCGGACACTAAATTAAGCAGATTTGAAGTATTTCCTATTTAG
>CAMDOL010000011.1 GCA_945903615.1 Rickettsia typhi
TTTTTTTATATTATCAACCCATTAGTCAAACAATCCGATCTTTTAAAATTAAACACAAGACTCTCCATAAAAACTTGGAACTAAACATCTGGCTAATGTCTAGAAATAATCACAATTGCCTGAGCAATATCTTTGGTATCACTCATCGATAAATCAATTTTAAAATTATTTTGATTGAGATGTTTTTGTAAGAATTGTTTAGCAGGGGTTGTCAACTTTATTTTTGGTTTGCCGTTTCCATCATTAATAATTTCAATATCAGTAAAATTAATTCCTCTACCAATGCCCAGCCCAGTTGCTTTTGAGAAAGCTTCTTTGGCGGCAAATCTTTTGGCATAATAATTAGTTTTGATCAATAAATTGCCTTTTGAACTAGCAACTAAAATTTCTCCTATAGTAAAAACTCGTTTCTCAAACTTTTCTCCAAAGCGTTCCAAAGCCTCGCCAATTCTGTTGATTTCAACAATGTCAATTCCAATTCCAATGATCATTTATTAATTTTTTAATTTTAACCAACTATCCAAAAACTCTTGCAGGTGCTTTCTTTCTGTGCCTTCAATCGCAAGATAATTTCCTAAATCTTCCTGCGCTTGCATAAAATTTTCAGTGCTTAAACTGCCAATGTGGTGCTGATAATACAGATAAAGTAAATAAGTGTTGGCAACATCAGTTTCACAATAATCGCGAATTTCCTTTAATTTGCCACCGTCATAATATTCCAAGACCATAGATCCATCAATACCAAGCTTGCCAGGTAAGCTAAATGTGGCGCAAAGTTCATTCATTTTCACTCGCGCAGAAGCGCCAAAATCAGAGAAGGCATCAACCAAATCGCAGTGCCAATCCAAAGAATATTTTTGATTATAATTATTCCATTTATCGCCCATTTTATAAAGCCAAGCGGCGGTGATTCCGTATTTGATAGCGCGATATTTTAAAACCGGCAAATCAAAATTTTTGCCATTAAAACTAACAATTCTGGGTGGCTGTTTTTTCATATACGAAAAAAATCCTTTTACCAACTCTTCTTCATTTGAATCAACATTTCCGCCGCTTCTAATCTCATTTAGCACATATCTTTCTGTTCCATCTCCATCACGAATTATATCAGCTTGTAAAAAACTAATCGCTACTACTTTTTGAAATGGTTGGCGCAAAAAACTATTTTTGCCATCGGTAATTTTTAAATGATAATCCACCAAAGCTTGCCGACATTCCTTTGTGCTTTTACCGTCCAAATCAAGTAGATTTTTAGCAGCATCGATATCAGGAATAGTTTCAATATCAAAAACAAATAAAGAATTGTGTTGCATAAATTTTGCGATGTTTAAGAATTAAGGGCTTAATGGCACCTCTAAAAATTCTAATTTTTTCAAGGTGCCATTAATAATCGTTCATTAAAAAACAAAATTTTTAGTTATGAAAGCATTTTTAATAAACAAGGTTGGATCACCCAATAATTTGGAGTTAAAAACCGTCGATGATCCAAAGCCGCAAACAGGTGAGGTGGTGATTAGACATACTGCAATTGGCATTAACTATTTTGATGTTTGCTTTCGAAATGGTGCTTATAAATTAAGTCAAACCCCAGCAATTCTTGGGCTTGAGGCTTGTGGCATTATTGAGGAAGTTGGCAAAGGTGTGACTGATTATAAAGTTGGTGAGCGTGTTGCTTATGCCACCGGCCCAATTGGCTCTTACTGCGAAAGAAGAGCGGTCAAGCAAAATTATTTAGTCATTCCTCCGCAAGGTTTAACCGATGAACAAGTAGCTGGATCGCTTTTGAAGGGGATGATGGCGCACGCCTTGCTGTTCAGAGTTTATCTAGCGGCGCGAGTCAAAAGAATTTTAGTGCATGGAGCTGCTGGAGGAGTTGGGCACTTCTTGTGCCAGTGGGCAAGCCATTTGGGAATTGAGGTGATTGGCACGGTGGGTAGTGATTCTAAAGTAGCAATCGCCAAATCTTTTGGTTGTAGCCATGTTATTAATTATACCAGCAAAGATTTTTTAGCTGAGTTAGATGCAATCACCAAAGGTGAGGGCGTTGGAATTGTTTATGATGGAGTGGGTAAAGATACAATTTTAAAATCAATTGATTGTTTGTGGCCAATGGGAATGTGCGTGAGTTATGGCGAAGCCAGTGGCGCAAACCCACCAATTGATTTGAATGCTTTGTTACTCAACTCTCTTTACATAACTCGTCCAACTTTGGCACTTTATAAAGCCAAAAGAATTGAACTGGTTTTATCAGCTAATGAAGTTTTTAATGCGGTTGCAACTGGAATTTTAAAGCCGAATATCACAACTTATCAATTTAATGACATTCCTAAAGCTCATTTGGATTTAGAGAGTAGAAAAACGGTCGGAACATTGGTGGCAAAGGTTTAGACAATGTTAGATAATTAATTTTATCTTATATTTTGCCCTATTTTTGTTCTTTTTTTCTTAATTTTTTTAAAATATTCCCGATATTCCAAAAAAAGTTTAAGAAAAAATCACTAAAAATATGCCAAAATCTAAGGCAAAATCTAAGGCAAAATCTAAGGCAAAATCTAAGGCAAAATATGAGGCAAAATTAATTAGCTAACATTGTCTAATAATGCTGCCAACCATATTGTAGAATTTTTATCTCTTGGTTATTTTGACCTAAAAGATGAATTGTTGGTTTGGATTTAGCTTTTTGTAAATGACCAACGCAAGTTAGTTTTACATTAATTTTTTTAGCTAAATTAATAATTTTTTGTTGATCTTTTTTGTTTATGCTAAAAATTAATTCATAATCATCACCGCCAGCAAGCAACTGATCAAAATCGATATTTTTATTTTCACCCAAACAAAATTTTGTTGCCGCAGATATTGGAATTTCTTTTGCTTCAATAACCGCATCAAGGTTAGAAGTTTCACAGATATGTTTTAAATCCGCCAAAAATCCGTCAGAAATATCAATCGCTGATTTACAATTTTGTTTTATAAGTTCCATCCCAAGATCAATTCTTGGGCTTGGATGTAGGTGGCGATTGATTAAATATTTTTGATGAATTTTATTTTTGCAGGTGATTTTTTTTTGCAACAATTGCAACCCCAAAAAAGCATCGCCAATATTTCCAGAAACAAAAATTAAATCCCCAACCTTTGCTCCATTGCGTTTCAGCGATTTTCCTTTGGCAATTTCACCAAAAATTGTTAGGCTAAAACATAATTTATCTTGAGTTCTAATGCTGTCACCACCAATTAAAGCGAGGCTAAATTCATCACTAACATCTTTTAATCCGCGGCAAAATTCTTTAACAAAATTTTTATTCAAATTATTATTTTGGGAAAAACCAAGCATATAATATAATGGCTTTGCACCAGAGGAGGCAAGGTCAGATAGGTTGGTGCGAAGAAGTTTACTGGCAATGCTATAAGCGCCGTCAGATTTTTTAAAATGAACATCTTCTGCCATCAAATCTTTGCTAATCACCAACTCTTTTGTTGATGGCAGAGAGATTAATGCGACATCATCGCTTAATGCGTTTGATGCTTTGCAGCCTTTGGTTAAGGGTAGAAAATATTTTTGTATAATTTTAAATTCACAATTCATAGCTAGCGATCACGCCACCGGAAATATATTTATTTATCAAGAACCCAATATCAAAATTTGGGTTTTCTTTGCTTAAATTTTGATAAATTTGGTAAAGATTTTGTCCTTGTTTAATTTGTTTTAAAAATAGTTTTTAATAATGCTTTAAAATTCTACTTCCTAAGCCAATTTTCTGGCTATTTTTTATTGCTTTATAAACAAATAAATTAGCCTTTTTAATCGCATTTTCTAAATCTAAACCTTGACTTAAAAAACAGGTGATTGCGCTGGATAGTGTGCAGCCAGTCCCGTGAACACTTTTAAAAGGTAATTTTTTATTGGTAAAAATTTTCTCTGCACTATTTTCTTTGAGCAAATAATTAAAAATTTTATTACCAGAATCTAAATGTCCACCCTTAATCAAAACATTTTTAACGCCAATTTTTTGAATTTTTTTAGCGGCAATTTTTACATCATTTAAATTTTTTATTTTCATCTCTGCCAAAATTTCTGCTTCAAAAATATTTGGCGTTACCAAATATGAATTGGCAATTAATTGCTCTTTTAAAATTTTAAGCGCATCAGTTTTTAAAAGCATATCACCACTAGTTGCAACCATTACCGGATCAGTGATGATGGGAATATTTTTGGCCTTTTGTTTGAGAATTATTGTAACCGCTTTAGTAATTTTAGCATTACCAAGCATACCAATTTTTATCGCATCAATTTTTATATCGTCCAAAACAACTGCGATTTGTTTGCTAAGAAAATCAATTGGCGGGTAAAAAATTTCGTATACTTTTTGGCTATTTTGGGCAGTAAGGCAAGTAATCGCGGAAGCGCAGTAAGTTTTAAGAGTTGTGGCGGTTTTAATGTCAGCTTGCACACCAGCGCCACCACAAGAATCAGAGCCAGCAATGATTAGAATTTTATTTTTCACAATAAGTTTTTTCAGTTTATTTTTTACTGAGTGAATTGCTCAAATTGCTCACCACTAAAGCTGCTGTGTCATTTGTTATTTTAGGAACCTCTGAACAACTAAAAATTGATATTTCTGAGGTTCCTTTATGGATTTAATCCCACTGATTTGGTTTGAGTGTTTCTAAAATCCACTAATTTTTTAGATAATTTTTCATCATTCAAAGCTAAAATCGCGATTGCTAAAAGCGCCGCATTTTTGGCGCCTGCCTCACCAATCGCCAGAGTTCCAACTGGAATTCCAAATGGCATTTGTGCAATGGATAAAAGGCTGTCCAAACCTTTTAAAGCTCGGCTTTCCACTGGCACACCAAGCACCGGCAGTTCAGTCATCGCTGCCGCCATTCCTGGCAAATGGGCTGCACCACCAGCACCAGCAATGATTACTTTGATGCCATTTTTTTTAGCGCTATGAGCAAAATCATAAAGCCGTTTTGGAGTGCGATGGGCAGAAATAATTTTAGTTTCATAACAAATTTTAAACTCATCCAAAATGTCACAAGCAAATTTCATCGTTGTGAAATCTGATTTGCTACCCATTATCACGGAGATTTGATTTTTATTGCTCATTGTTTTTGTAATTAGTTTGCGGCTGGTATTTATTTTGGTGTCAGTTTTTTAACAACTTCTTTTTATTTTACCATTTTAAAATTAACTCTTGACTATTTGTTTTTTAGAAAATTAAATGAGAACCAATTTTTTTAGGTATATTTTTTATAAAACTTTTCATAATGATTTTTTCACAAAATCTAAACACACTTCTAAACAATTCCTTGGTAAACAATTCCTTGGTAAACAACTCTTTGGGCAAATTTTCTGCCAAATCTAACTGCTGCTGTTGTTGCTAATCCCTCTTCTTTTTTCTTATTCCTAAGTCTTTCAAATTTTTAAATTTTCCAAAGTGATTTTTTTACAAAATCTTTATATATCCAAAAACCAAGTGAGCAACTTTGTTGCCATTGCCTGTTGTTGTCTCTTCCCCTGTTAATCGCACTTCTTCTTTGTTTCTAGTTTTTTAAGTTTTTAATTCGCTCACTAAAATTGTGAGCATTTCGATAAATTTTTATGTCGTATTTTCCTCTATTTTTAGAATCAAGCCAAAGTAATTTTTTGATTATTGGTGCTGGCAATGTTGGTATTGCAAAGTTGCAGACTATTCTGGAGTTTAGCAGAAATGTTTCTGTAGTTGCTAAAAATCCTAATAGTGAAGCTGTAGATTTTATTGTTGAAAATAATATTGGGTTTTTACAAGAAACTTATCAGCAAAAGCATCTACAAGGTTTTGATGTGGTAATTGCGGCAACTGATGACAAGAAGGTGAACAAGCAAATTGCTGATGATGTTAAAGCTTTGGGGAAGTTGGTGAATGTTGTTGATGATCCACAAAATTCTAATTTTATTTTTGGTGCCAGTATCAAGAAGGGCAGCATTACAACAGCCGTTGGAACTTCTGGTCTTTCGCCGGTTTTGGCAAGGTTTTTGAAGAATAGATTGGCTGTGTCTTTACCGCAGAATTTAGATTTGTTTGAAAAATTTATTAATAAGAATCGTGATTTGGTAAAAGAAAAATTATCAGATTTGCAAGCTAGGAGATTATTTTGGCAAGAAGTTTTTGAGGGTGAAATTTCTACTCAAATTGAAGCAGCAAATTTAAATAAAGCGCAAAAATTATTAGAAGAAAAATTAGCAGGAAGTAAAAATCAAAAGCATGCAGCAGTTTATTTTATTGGTGCTGGGCCAGGTGATCCTGAACTTATCACTCTAAAAGCGATCAAACTTTTATCAAGAGCCGATGTGGTTTTATATGACCGATTAGTTGCTGATGAAATTTTGAGTTATGTCAGAAAAGACGCTATCAAAATTAATGTTGGAAAAATCAAAGATTTGCATCGTTATAGCCAAGAAGAAATTGGTGAGTTGATAAAAAAATATGCTCTACAAGGCAATGTTGTTGCTCGATTGAAAGGTGGCGATCCATCAATTTTTGGCAGGTTGGATGAAGAAATTGAGGTGATTTCTGGTATGCAAATTCCTTATCAAATTGTGCCGGCAGTTTCTTCGGCGATTGGTGCGGCGGCTTATTCTGGTATTCCATTAACTGCTCGCAATGTTGCTCGTGCGGTGCGGTTTTTAACAATTTATAAAAACGATTTAGCCAATGATGAATATTGGCAAGATTTGGCAAAAACTGATGACACTTTAGCGCTTTATATGTCTTCACATCATTTGGGTTTGATTACGCAGAATCTGATTAAGTTTGGCAAAAACCCGCAAACGCCAATTGCTATTATTGAGCAAGCAACAACTAAATTTCAAAAAACTTATGTTAGTAATATTAAAGATTTTGAGCGCGATTTTGGTGGGAAAGAATTTATTTCACCATCACTTGCTATTATTGGTGATGTGGTGAAAGCACATCAGAAATTTAAGTGGCAAGAAGAGAGTTTGGTTGGAACTTATTTTGCTAATTTACAACCTAGAAATAATTAATTTATGAATTTAGAAAAACTTAATCAACACTTTAAAAACAAGAGCTGGCAAGAAAATTTATTAGCAATTTCTGAACAATTTTCTGATGTGGTTTTTTCAACTAGTTTTAGTTTGGAAGATCAAATCATTACCGATTTTATTGCTAAAAATAAATTGCCAATTGTCATTTTTACTATTGATACTGGGCGTTTATTTGCTAAGACCTACGAGGTTTGGCAAAAAACTTTAGATGTTTATGGAGTGAAGATTTTAGCATTTTATCCAGATGCAAAAAAGATTGGTGAGTTTGTTGGTCAAAATGGAATTGATGCTTTTTATAACAGCAAAGATCTGCGTTTAAATTGTTGCGAAATTAGAAAAGTTGAGCCTTTAAAATTGGCTTTAGAGGGTTATAAATTATGGATTAGTGGCGTAAGAAAAGAACACTCATCTTTTAGAAATGATAAGGAATTTTTGGAATATGATGCGGCTTTAAAAATTACTAAATTTTATCCGCTTTTAAATCTTAGTGAGGTGGAAATTTGGGAATATCTGCAAGCTAATAATGTGCCTTACAATGTTTTGTATGAGCAAGGTTTTAAATCGATTGGTTGTGCACCTTGTACTCGGGCGATTGCTGATGGTGAAGATTCTAGAGCGGGAAGATGGTGGTGGGAAGATAGTAAAAAAGAGTGTGGGTTGCATAAATAAATTAAGCACAATTAAAATGTTAAACGAACAAAAAAAACAAATACTAAATCAATTTTTAGATGGCTTATCCAAAGAACAAATTGCTTGGGCGAGTGGATATTTAGCTGGATATAATGGGGTTAGTGAAAAATCTTTGGTTAGTAATATTGAGGCGACAATTCTTTATGTCAGTGAGACTGGTAATTCTAAAAAAATTGCTGGGGATTTGGCTTTAAAAATTAAATTGGCTGGCGGGAAGCCTAAATTAAAGGCAATGGAGCAATATCGTTTTGCTGATTTGGTTAAGGAGAAGAATTTGGTTTTGATAACCAGCACCCATGGCGAGGGAGAAATTCCTGAGAATGGTAAGAGTTTTTATAATTATTTGATTGCAGAAAAACCGAATTTGAGTGGTTTGAAATATTCAATTTTGGCTTTGGGAGATAGTAACTACCCTTTGTTTTGTGAGGCTGGAAAAATTTTTGATGTTGAGTTTAAAAAACTTTTCGCAGAAGAATTTCTACCGAAACTAGACTTAGATTTGGATTACGAAGATTTTATAAACGATTGGCAGAATCAGGTCTTGCAAGGTTTGGATGGGGATAAAAAAATTATTTCTCAGCCAGCAATTATTAAAAAATCTTCCAAAAAAACCAGTTATCAAGGCAAGATTTTAAAAAATATTATTTTGAATGATGTTGGTTCAAGTAAAGAAATTCATCATATTGAAATTGCCGCAGACGGTTTGGAATATCAAGTTGGTGATGCTTTGGCAGTGAAGATTAATAATAACGCTCCGCGTATGTATTCAATTGCTTCATCAGTTTTGGCGAATAATGACGAGGTTCATTTGACGGTTGCGAAAGTTGAGAATGGCATTTGTTCTTCATATTTGGCAGGCTTGAATGAGGGTGATGATTTAGAATTTTATATTTCTAAAAACAATAATTTTCGCCTTCCTGCCAATGACAAAGATATAATTATGGTTGGTCCTGGAACTGGGGTTGCACCGTTTCGTGGATTTTTGCAGCAAAGAGATTTTGATCAGGCGAGTGGAAAAAATTGGTTATTTTTTGGGGCACAAAATTCTCATACTGATTTTTTGTATCAAACTGAATGGTTAGAATATAAGGCTTTAGGGGTTTTAACAAAAATTGATGTGGCATTTTCTAGAAATCAAAAAGAGAAAATTTATGTACAGCATCGAATTCGTGAAAATTCTGTGGAGTTAGAAAAATGGCTGAGAAATGGGGCTTATTTTTATGTTTGTGGCGATAAGGAAAATATGGCGAAGGATGTTGAGGATGTTTTGGTAGAGATTGTGGGGGAGGAATATATGGAAGTTTTGAAAGAGGAAGGGCGTTATTTGAGGGATGTTTATTGATTATAGGGCACCTCTAAAATTTATAATTTTAAAAAATACAAAAATGACAGAACAAATAAAAATTAATAGTAATTACCTTCGTGGAACATTAGCGAGGGATTTACAAAATCAACTGACTGGTAGCATCAATTCAGATAATCATCAACTTATTAAATTTCATGGAATTTATGAGCAAGATGATCGAGACAGAAGACAAGAAAGGGCGGATAAAAAATTGGAGAAGGATTATTCTTTTATGATTCGCCTGCGTATTGCTGGGGGTAGAATTTCTCCTAAGCAATGGCTGGGTGTAGTTGAGGTGGCTAATTTAAATTCAACTGGGGTAATTAAAATTACTACTCGCCAAACAATTCAATTGCATGGTGTGATTAAATCTAAGTTAAAACCAACCGTGCAGTTTTTTGATAAATTTGGGCTAGATTCAATTGCGGCTTGTGGAGATGTTAATCGTAATGTGATGTCTACTGCAGTTGATGCGGGGGGTTTATTGCAAAATGAACTTTATGGTTTTGCAGTGAAAATTAGTGATGAGTTTTTGCCAAAGACTAATGCTTATAAAGAAATTTGGTTGGATGGCGAGCCTTTGGAAAAAGAAGATTTTGAACCGGTTTATGGAAAAACTTATTTACCTCGTAAATTCAAAATTGTTTTGGCGCTTCCGCCTTACAATGATGTAGATATTTTTGCACATGATATTGGTCTAATTGCAATTACAAATGATAAGGAAATCGTCGGTTTTAATGTTGTGGTTGGTGGCGGAATGGGCTCAACTCATGGCAATGAAAAAACCTATCCACGACTTGGTGATGTGATTGGTTATGTTGTTAAGGAAAATATTTTGCGGGTGGTAGAAAAAATTATTACTACCCAAAGAGATTTTGGTAATCGTGAAGATCGTAAACAAGCTCGTTTGAAATATACTATTGAGCGTCTTGGTTTGGATTGGTTTAAGGGTGAGCTAGAAAATCGATTAGGCTTTAAATTAGAAAAAACAAGATCTTTTGAGTTTAAACAAAGAGGTGATTCATATGGATGGAATCAGGATTATCAAGGTTTGCACCACTTCACTTTGTTTGTTGAAAATGGAAGAGTTTTGGGTGATATCAAAAATGCTTTGACCCAAGTTGCCAAGTCAGAATTGGCGGATTTTAATTTTACTAATAATCAAAATGTAATTTTAAGCAATATCACCAACAAGGTTGCGGTTGAAGAAATTCTCAAAAAATATCATCTACAAAATAATCAATCTAAAACTAGACAAAACTCAATGGCCTGCGTGTCTTTTAACACTTGCCCATTGGCTTTAGCGGAAGCGCAAAGATACCTGCCGTCACTACTTACTAAAGTTGAAGAGTTGCTTTTGAAGTATCGTCTACAAGAACAAGAAATTTCTATTCGAATGACTGGATGCCCGAATGGTTGTGCAAGACCATATTTGGCAGAAATCGGCTTTGTTGGTAAGTCTCTGGGCCACTATAATTTCTATTTAGGTGGTAGTGAAATTGGTTCGCGTTTGAATATTTTGTATAAGGAGAATTTGAATGAAAAGGAGATTTTGAGTGAGTTAGATAAGTGGTTTTTGAATTATTCTAAAGAGCGTTTTAATCAAGAAAGCTTTGGGGATTTTGCTCTAAGAACCATCATAAATCTTTTTTAACCCCATATTTCGCCCTATTTTTGCTCTTTTTATCACAAAATTTTTTAAAATATTCCCGATATTCCAAAAAATTTTGTGAGAAAATCGCTAAAAATATGCCAAAATCTGTGATTAAAAAGATTTATGATGGGTTCTAAGAAAGTTAACTAAAAAATAAAATTATGAAAAATAAATATCTAAAAAATCTTGAAGAGGAATCCATATACATAATCAGGGAGGCGATTGCCGAGTTTGATAATCCAGTCTTTTTATATTCTATTGGAAAAGATTCTTCGGTGCTTTTGCATTTGATTTTAAAAGCATTTTATCCAGTGATTCCAACCCTGCCGCTTTTACATATCGACACCGGATGGAAGTTTAAAGAGATGATAAAATTTCGTGATTTTATCGCCAAAAAATATCAATTGAATTTGCTGGTTCATCAAAACCAGCAAGGCATTGAAAATAACATTAGTCCAATCACTCACGGTAGCGAAATTTACACTGGTGTGATGAAAACTGATGGGCTCAAACAAGCGTTAGAAAAATATAAATTTAACGCCGCTTTTGGTGGTGCAAGGCGTGATGAAGAAAGATCGCGCGCTAAAGAGCGGATTTTTTCTTTTAGAAACAAATTTCACAGTTGGGACGCCAAAAATCAACGACCAGAGTTGTTTAATATTTTTAATACTAAAATTAAAAGTGGTGAGTCTATGCGTATATTTCCTCTTTCCAACTGGACCGAGCTTGATATTTGGGAATATATCAAGCAAGAAAAAATTGACATTGTGCCGCTTTATTTTTCTGCATCAAGACCAATAGTGGTTCGAAATGGGGTAAAAATTATGGTTGATGACGAAAGATTGTTGCTTGCTGAGGGGGAAAAAATTGAATTTCAAAATATTCGTTTTCGTACATTGGGTTGCTATCCATTAAGTGGTGCGGTTGCATCTCAAGCTGATGATCTTGATAAAATTATTCAAGAATTAAAAGAATCGC
Source organism: Rickettsia typhi (assembly GCA_945903615.1). Classification (GTDB taxonomy): domain Bacteria; phylum Pseudomonadota; class Alphaproteobacteria; order Rickettsiales; family UBA1997; genus JAJTCH01. The sequence continues at coordinate 11,719 of CAMDOL010000011.1, forward strand.
AATATTCAGAAAGGCAAGGCAGGTTAATTGACTCTGACCAAAGTGGTTCGATGGAAAAGAAAAAAGCAGACGGGTATTTTTAACAATTAATAATTAACTTTTATGACTAACAAAATAATAAAATTTCTAACTGCCGGTAGTGTTGATGATGGTAAATCAACTTTAATTGGCAGGTTGCTTTATGATACAAATTCAATTTATCAAGACCAAATTGCTGAGATCAAAAAACTCGGTGATGGCAAAATCGATTACTCACTTTTTGTTGAGGGCTTAGAATCGGAGCGTCGGCAAAAAATTACCATTGATGTTGCATATCGTTATTTTTCTTATCACCACACAAAATTTATTATTGCCGACGCCCCGGGGCACGAGCAATATACCAAAAATATGGCGGTGGCAGCAGCAAATTCTGATGTGGTAGTAATTTTGATTGATGCTACCGCAGGTCTCAAAACTCAAACAATTCGTCACAGTTATATTGCTAATATTTTTGGTATCAAAAATTTTGTAGTGGCAATCAACAAGATGGATTTAGTTGATTATAGCCAAGAAAAATTTAACCAAATTCGTCAGGAATATCTCAGTAAAATTAAATCTTTAAATGTGGACAATATTTATTTTATTCCAATTTCAGCAATTAACGGTGACAACATTGTTCACAAAAGTGAAAAAATTGAGTGGTATAAAGGTGAGTCTTTGCTGAATAATTTAATTGCAATTGATATTAAACCAGAAGAAGAACAAGGCTTTAGATTGGTTGTACAAAATGTTGTTAAGCACGAGAATAAAAGGCTGTATCAAGGAAAAGTTATTGGTGGAAAAATTGTGGTTGGTGATGAAATTTATATTTATCCCTCAAAAAAAACTGCCAAAGTTATTGAAATTATTCATTCTGCAAATTTAGTTAATGAAGCATTGGCGGGTGATTCAATAACACTAATCCTAGATCAGGAAATTGATATTGATCGAGGTAGTGTTTTTGGTAATACTCGCAATAAACCTAATTTTGATTCACGCCTCAAAGCAGATCTGGTTTGGTTTGGCGAGGTTGAATTTAGTGTTGATAATCAAAGTGAATTATTGGTTAAAATTAATCATAATTTAATTCCGGCAAAAATTAGCAACATTAACTATCTGGTAAATATTGATAATTTTTCTCATTACCAATCAAACAACATTGCACAAAATCAAATTGCTAATGTTGATATCGAATTTTCAAAATCAGTTGCATTCGATTATTTTAAGAAAAATAAATTTAGTGGATCATTTTTGATGATTGACAAAAGAAGCAATGAAACGCTGGGTTGTGGTTTGGTTGAAGAGGTTGGTGGAAGAAATTAATAAAAATAATGCTGATAAACTCGCTAATGTTGAATTTAACAATAAAGGCCTAAGCATCAATTCTCCTGATAAGCAATATAGCTTTAAATTAAAAGGTTATGTGCGGGCCGATTCTCAACATTATGCAAATGTCAAAAATCATGAGGTTGATCAGTTTTTAGCGCGATCATCGCAGCTGACTTTTGAAGCAAAATTTCCTAACAACTTTTCCACCCGCACAATGCTTGATTTTGGTAATGGCAATTCAAGGTTAGTTGATGGTTATGGAGATTGGAAATTGAGTGATAAATTCAGTTTAAAATTTGGTAAGTTTAAAACCCCCATTAGTTTGGAAAGATGGCAGAGTGAAACTGATGTGCTTTTTGTTGAACGAGGTTTGACCACGAATCTAGTGCCATTTCGTGATATTGGCGTTGGAGTTTCGGGCACAATTATTCCACAAACTTTTGAATATCAAATAACTTTAACCAATGGCATTGGTGATCTGGGTGATAGTAATGGCGGCGATGCTGGTAGCGGTAAGGATTTATCAGCGCGCATTTTTGTTCATCCCTTTAAAAATACCGATTTGGTGAATTTACAAAATTTTGGCATTCAAAATGTGAAAATTAATTTTGATTTTTCTAATAATAATTTTAAAGGTGGAGCCTTGAATAAGGTGGATCGAAAAGATGAAAATGCTTTTTTAACCAGATTGCAGCTTAAGTTTTGATAACAATTAAATAACTACAACAATGAAAATAAAATTTTTAATCAACATTGCCATCATAACAATAGCAATGTTTCTCAGCAATGTGGCTTTTGCTAAATCCAGAGAATTGCTCAACGCTTCTTATGACCCAACTCGGGAATTGTATGAGGAATATAACCAATATTTTATCAATGATTGGAAACAAAAAACTGGAGAAGAAATCAGAATAAAACAATCACATGGCGGATCTGGAAAACAAGCCAGATCAGTAATTGATGGGCTTGAAGCTGATGTAGTGACGCTCGCACTCGGTTATGATATTTCAACAATTGCTAGGCAGGCTAATTTATTTTCCAGCCAGTGGCAAAATAAATTTGCTCATAACAGCTCACCTTACAATTCTGCCATTATATTTTTGGTAAGAAAAAATAATCCAAAACATATTAAAGATTGGAATGATTTAATAAAAAACAATATTCAAATTATAACTCCAAACCCCAAAACATCTGGCGGTGCAAGGTGGAATTATTTAGCGGCGCTTGGTTATGCTAACAAAAAATTTGCTTCTGATCCCGCTAAAGTTCAAGAATTTTTAACCGCACTTTTTGCCAATGTAGTAATTTATGATACTGGCGCTAGGGGTTCGAGTATCACATTTGCTAAGCGCAATATTGGTGATGTTTTAATTGCTTGGGAAAATGAGGCATTACTACTTAAAAAACAATTTGGCAATGAATTCGAGATTGTGACACCATCGATCAGTATTTTAGCAGAGCCGCCAGTTGCAGTTGTTGATAAATTTGCGGCGAAGCATAATACATTTGACCTAGCAAAAGCCTATTTACAAGGGCTCTACAGTGATGAAGCACAAGATATAATTGCTAAAAATTTTTATCGCCCAACCAACATTAAAATTTTAAAAAAATATCAAGAAAAATTTCCTGGGCAATTTCCAAAGATCCAATTGATTACCATCAATGATTTAGGAGGTTGGGACTTGGTGCAGAAAAAACATTTTGATGATGGTGGAATTTTTGATCAGATCACCAAACGAAAATAAATCAAATGACTAACTTTTTTAACAAACCAATAAAATTAAAAGAACCCAGTGCAATAGCTGGTTTCAAAATCACCATAACTTTTACCATCGTCTATTTGTTGCTAATTGTCGTCATTCCGCTCTCTGGTTTGTTTGTGGTGGCAAGTCATAATAGTCTTGATAATTTTATCAAAACCGTTAGCGACGAAAGAATGATTCACGCTTATAAAATCAGCTTTGGTTGTTCATTTTTAGCGGCAATTATTAATGTAGTTTTTGGCACAATTTTATGTTGGGTTTTGGTGCGTTATAATTTTTTTGCTAAAAGAATTTTAGACGCCATTGTTGATTTGCCATTTGCATTACCAACCGCAGTTGCTGGAATTGCATTAGCTACAATCTATGCTCCGGATGGTTGGATTGGGAAATATTTTAAAAATTATGATCAAAGTGGAATTAAAATTGCTTTCACACCGATTGGAATTGTAATCGCATTAGTTTTTGTTGGTTTGCCTTTTGTGGTAAGAACCGTGCAACCAGTTTTACAAGATTTAGAAAAAGAAGTTGAAGAAGCTGCTTCAATATTGGGTGCAAACCGCTTTCAAATTTTTGTAAGAATTATAATTCCGTATTTAACTCCAGCCTTGCTAACTGGGTTTTCAATGGCTTTTGCCAGAGCTTTAGGTGAATATGGATCGGTAATTTTTATTGCTGGCAATATGCCTTTTGTCTCAGAAATTGTGCCATTAATGGTAGTAATAAAATTAGAACAATATGATTATGCAGGCGCTACAGCAATAGCTATAGTTATGTTGACGGTATCATTCATATTACTTTTAATGATCAATTATTTACAAAAATTTAATCACAAAAAATAATGTCACATAGTTTAAATAGCGAACCATTATTCATAAAAATTTTGCTGACCACAATTTCAATACTGTTTGTGATCATACTGGCTGGCTTGCCTTTAGTGGTGGTATTTATTGAAGCTTTTAGTCAAGGCTGGGATTTTTATTTGCAAACTATTAAAGAGGAAAATGCACTTTTGGCAATCAAATTAACTATGATAGTTGCGTTTGTTGCTGTGCCTTTAAACACTGTATTTGGTGTGATTGCAAGCTGGGCTATTACTAAATTTAATTTTTGGGGAAAACAATTTTTAATTACTTTTATCGATTTGCCATTTTCAGTTTCGCCAGTAATTTCTGGCTTAATTTATGTAATTATTTTTTCGGCTCACTCAGTTTTTGGAAAATGGTTAATTGATAATGACATCCAAATTATCTTTGCAGTTCCTGGTTTGGTGATTGCGACAATATTTACAACCCTTCCTTTTGTTGCCAGAGAGTTGATTCCCTTGATGCAAGAGCAGGGCACAACTGAAGAAGAAAGTGCAATATTGCTAGGCGCATCGGGCTTGCAAACTTTTTTTAAAGTAACATTACCAAACATTAAATGGGCATTGCTTTATGGTGTTTTGCTTTGCAATGCTAGGGCGATGGGTGAGTTTGGTGCGGTTTCAGTTTTATCGGGTCACATCCGTGGACAAACCAATACTATTCCACTTCACGTAGAAATTCTTTATAATGAATATAATTTTGCTGCCGCCTTTGCGGTTGCTTCAATATTAACAATTTTGGCTTTGATTACTTTAGTTATTAAAAAAATTATCGAGAAAAAATCTCACAATTATGACTATTAAAATAGAAAACATATCTAAACATTTCTCCGGCTTTGCTGCTTTAGAAAATATTAATTTAGAAATCAAACAAGGCGAATTGATTGCATTGCTCGGTCCTTCTGGCTCAGGCAAAACTACTTTACTAAGAATTGTTGCGGGATTGGAATATGCAGATAGCGGTAAAATATTTTTTGACGACCAAGATGTTTTAAAGAAAAAAGCTCGTGAACGCGGTATTGGTTTTATGTTTCAGCATTATGCACTTTTTAAACATCTAAATGTTTTTGATAATATAGCTTTTGGTCTGCAAGTTTTACCCAGAAAAATTCGACCCTCAAAAGAACAGATTAAAAATAAAGTTTTAGATCTGCTTAAAAAGGTTCATCTTGAGCAATTTTATAATCGCTTTCCAGCTCAACTCTCTGGTGGACAAAAACAAAGAGTGGCACTAGCAAGAGCTTTAGCGACTGATCCAAAAATTTTACTATTAGATGAACCTTTTGGCGCACTCGATGCTAAAGTTAGAAAAGATCTGAGGCGTTGGATGAGGCAGTTACACAAAGAGATGAATATCACCAGCATTTTTGTTACTCACGACCAAGCAGAAGCCTTGGAAATGGCTGATCGAGTGGTGGTAATGAGTAATGGAAAAATTGAACAAACTGGCACGCCGGAAGAAATTTATCACAATCCCAAAAATCCTTTTGTATATGATTTTATGGGCGATTATAACTCTTTTGATGGCAAAGTTGATGTGGCAGGAAAGTTACATTTTACTGATATTATTAATGACGGTGATAAAAAAGTTCAAATATTTTCACGACCTTATGAGATATTAATTAGTAGAAATAAAGAGGATGAAAATTTTACCAAAGCTCAACTTACTTATCTCAACAATGTTGGCTCCGTCGTTAAGTTGGAGATGACACAAGACAATGGAGAAATTATTGAAGCTGAGATCACTAAAGATGAATGTAATTTTTTGTCTCTAACTCAAAACGATCAAATATTTTTAAAACCGAGAAATTTTAAGGTGTTTGATTTTTAATAAAAGTAGTAAGGGCACCTCTAAAAATTGCCTTTTTACTTAGTTTTATTTTAATTTTTAGAGGTGCCCATAATCCTTAATCCTTATTTAACTTATGAAAATCGCAAAAAACTTAATTGAACTAATCGGCAATACTCCACTGGTTCAAATCAATAAACTCAATACTAGTAAAGCCAATATTGTTGCCAAATTGGAATATTATAATCCCGCTAATTCGGTGAAAGATCGTATTGGTGCCAATATGATTTTGGATGCAGAAAAGAAGGGTTTGATTAATCCTGAACACACAGTTTTAATTGAGCCAACATCAGGAAATACTGGAATTGCTCTGGCATTTGTGTCGGCAATTAAAGGCTATCGCTTGATTTTAACAATGCCCGAATCAATGTCGATTGAGCGTCGAAAATTATTAAAAGCCTATGGTGCAGAATTAGTTTTAACTGAAGCGGCAAAAGGAATGAAGGGCGCGATTGCTAAAGCGGAAGAATTGATTTTAACAACCAAAGGTGGATTTATTTTGGGGCAATTTTCTAGTCAGGCAAATGTGGAGATTCACCAGAGAACAACTGCTGAAGAAATATGGAATGATACTGATGGAAAAGTTGATATTCTAATTTCAGGAGTTGGCACTGGCGGCACAATCACTGGTATTGCTTCAGTTTTAAAACAAAGAAATCCAAATTTTAAAGTTATTGCAGTTGAACCAAAAAACAGCCCAGTTTTATCTGGCGGAACCCCTGCTCCACATAAAATTCAAGGTATTGGGGCGGGTTTTGTTCCAACAATTTTGGATGTTTCTTTGATTGATGAAATTATCCAAGTTGCTGATGAAGATGCCATAAAAACCGCGCGTCAGATGGCTTTACAGGAAGGAATTTTAGGAGGAATTTCATCAGGTGCATCAATGTTTGCGGCTTTGGAGGTCGCTAAGCGTCCGGAAAACGAAGGAAAATTAATCGTCTTTATTTTACCTAGTTTTGGTGAGCGTTACTTATCTTCAATTTTATTTGCCGATATCGATGTTTAAAAATCTTATTGATTATTTAGAAAGTATAAAAAAACGCGATCCTGCAACCCAAAGCTATCTGGAAATAATTTTGTGTTATAACGGAGTTCATGCTTTATTTTTGCATCATATTTGCCATTTTTTGGTTAATTTAGGTATTCCAATTCTACCAAGATTTATTGCTAATTTATCAAGAATATTAACCGGAATTGAAATTCACCCCAAAGCCAAAATCGGTAAAAACTTTTTTATCGATCACGGCGCAGGCGTTGTGATTGGTGAAACAGCGATTATTGGTGATAATGTAACTATTTATCAAGGAGTGACACTTGGTGGAACAACTTATAATCCAGTAAAACGCCACCCCACAATTGGCAACAATGTTGTTATTGGTGCTGGTGCAAAAATTTTGGGAAATATTAAAATTGGGAATGGAGCAAAGGTTGGTGCTGGAGCAATTGTAGTTAAAAATGTTGCTCCTGGTGCTGTTGCAGTTGGTATGACTGCAAAAGAAATTCAAGAATACTATGAGAGCGATTACCAAATTTAAGATGAACTTTGGTATTGGACACTGTTAGCTAATTAATTTTGCCTCATATTTCGCCCTATTTTTGCTCTTTTTTTCTTAAATTGTTTTAAAATATTCTCGATATTCCAAAAAAAGTTTAAGAAAAAATCACTAAAAATATGCCAAAATCTAGGGCAAAATCTAGGGC
>CAMDOL010000012.1 GCA_945903615.1 Rickettsia typhi
AAAAGAAATGCCCAAAACGCTAATTTTGGAACTGTAAAAGAAGAGTAAATTAGCCTTAAATATGTTTTTGCCAACCATCATTTTATCTTTTAGTTATTCCCAATCTTATGAAAACCCTTAAAATTAACGACCATAATTTGGTTGGTGGAAAAATACCACAAGATTTACTAAATTATTTACTAACCGATGACATTACCGAGCTAGATCTTAGTTTTTGCAGACGCCTAACATCCTTATCAGAACTACCAACCAATCTTACCAAGCTATATCTTACTCTGTGCTCAACTCTAAAATTCTTACCAGAAGAGCTGCCAAGTAGCCTTACTGAGATAAATTTGAGAGGGTGCGAAAACCTTAAATATACTCCTCAATTAATGGCTAGATTAAATGCATTAAGCAATGCTGGCTGTTCTGTGGAATATCCGCAGCATTTTGCGAGATATGCGAAATACGCCGCTCAAAACACTTTAGATAAGGCAATTAAAAAATATACACAAAGCAATACAAATGTAGCAGCTCCATCACAAATAAAGACATTATTAGGGCGCTATCTTACAGAAAACATTAATATCCGCTATCCCGATAAAAAGAAATTTCTTAAAGATATTGCCGAATCTGTAATGCCAATATTAAAAGTTTTTACCGAAAATCCAAACCACCTAGAATGGGCAGAGGAAATTGCAGGACATTATTTACAGGGATGCGTTAATCAGCCAGTTGTTGGTTGGTCAGAAATATCAGCCTCTGCGTCAATGGCTATGCAAAAAAACACAATCGACAAAATAATAGCATCTGATTATCTACGAGTTCTTGATGTTGTTAAAGCTTATGTTACTGAATTACCAACAGATAAAAAACCCGGACAAGCAGTTGAGGTGGAAGCTGGTAATGCATTATTCAGAGAAGTTCATAACAAATTACTTTCTGAAAAGAAAATAGAGAAACCATGGCCAGCAGTTTCACAAAAAATTGCTAATGAGGAAATAATTAAAACATGGTTAACAGCAGACAAAATCACCTCTGCCTATGATTTGGCTGTAAAAGAGCTAGAAAAACCATTAGGGGATGTGGCTAATTATTTATGTGGGGCGAAACAACATTGGGGTAAAATTGCTTTTCCAAATGAAGTAAAAAAGATCGAAGAATCTTATAAGATCCCAAAAACAAATCTGAGGAATGACCTTGATCAGAATCCACATTTAGCAGTTGAATTGTATAATCAACATCAGAAATTAGAATCGGATCAACAGACAAAAATTTATGACAAGGTTAAGAAATTAACTGATCAAGCTATCAATCCATTCGTGATCATAAAAACACCACCCAAATCCATACAATTAAAAGAAGAAGCGACACAATTGGGCGACAATGCCCAACCTGGTTGTTGTTCGATATTTTAAATTATCAAGATCAAAATCATCAATCAAGAATTTATAACATTTCTCCCATTTTTTTGGTTTTTAAAAGCTCTCTGGCTTTTTGATACTTTTCATCGTGCCAAAAAAGACCAGAAAGATCAATTTTTCTAAAACATTGTTTTGGTTGTTCAGAGGTTCCTCAACAAACACTTAATTGCAATTTAAATTAACATAGACAAAAAACTCCCGACCAGCTAAATTGAGCTTCTGCCGCATTATACAAACCCCTATCAAATTATTAGTGATGACACAAAATCAAATTAAAAAAGAAAAATTGCAGCCCGTTCGTGGCACAAAAGACCTTTATGGCGCAGAAATTTCTGCCTTTAATCACATTGTTAATATCGCTAAAAAAACTGCGGCACTTTATGGTTTTAGTGAAATTGCTACACCAATTTTTGAGTTCAGTGAAATTTATGAACGCAACTTGGGTGAAACTTCGGATATTATCTCCAAAGAAGTTTATAAATTCCCGGATCGCGGCGATAATTTTTTAACCTTGCGCCCTGAATTCACGGCTGGTGTGGTTCGCGCTTTTATTTCTAATGGTGATTTGCAGCAAAATTTACCACAAAAACTTTTTTCTTCCGGCGCAATTTTCCGTTATGATCGCCCACAAAAAGGAAGACAAAGACAATTTCATCAAATTAATTTTGAAAATATTGGGCAGAATCATTTTTTAAGTGATGTAGAAATGATTGCGCTTGCCTCTAGTGTTTTAAATAATTTGGGAGTTTTAGAAAAAACTGAATTACACATTAATTCACTGGGATGTGAAAAAACCAAAGCTAATTATCAGAATGCTTTAACTGAATATTTTTCTAAATATCAGAATGATTTATCTGTTGATAGCCAAAATCGTTTGCAAAAAAATCCTCTGCGGATTCTTGATTCCAAAGACGCTAAAGATATTGAGCTTGCTAAAAATGCTCCACAAATTAGTAATTTTTATGAAGAGTCGGTGAAAAATAATTTTGCAAATATTTTAAAATCTTTGGATGGGTTGAGCATTAACTACAAAGTGAATCAAAGGTTGGTGCGTGGTTTAGATTATTACACTTCCACAGTTTTTGAATTTATTACCAACGATTTGGGTGCGCAAAACACGGTTCTGGCTGGCGGAAGATATGATAATTTGATCGCCAAAATGGGCGGGCAAGATTTGCCTGCAATTGGCTGCGCCGCCGGAATTGAAAGGTTGATGTTACTTAGTAATTTAGAGACTAAAACCCCAAGACCAGTTTCAATAATTTATGTGACTGAAAATGAGCAGAATGAGGCTTTGAAGCTTGCTTTAAATTTAAGAAATTCTGGAATTTACGCCGAAATTATTTTTGGCGGAAATATGAAAAAACAGATGAGAAAGGCTACCGCATCCAATTCTGGGTTTGTTGTTATTATTGGTGAAGAGGAATTAAAAACTGAACAATTTACGGTAAAGAATTTTGATTTAGGAACGGAAGAAAAAGTTGCGACGAACAATCTTGTTAAATATTTACAATCATTTTAATTAAAACTTAGAAACGATGATTACCAAAGAAGAGTTAGATCAAATACTTATTACTATAGAACAAGATAGAATTGAAAAAACACGATCATTTACCAAAGATAATAAATTTGGTGAAGCTATTTGTGCGTTCTCCAATGACTTTCCTAACCACCAAAAACCTGGATATTTAATTATTGGCGTTAATCCTGATGGTAGCAGGTCGGGATTAAAAGCTGATGAGCGTCCATTACAAAATTTAATGGGCTTTAGAACTGATGGAGGAATTGTTCCACCACCACTTATTACCGTTCAAGATTTTGAATATTCAGACGGTTTTGTTGTGGTAGCCGAAGTCACTCCTAATCGTCAACCGCCAGTTAGATATAAAGGAAAAGTTTGTATTCGCATCGGTCCTCGTCGTGATTTTGCAACCGCTACAGAAGAAAAAATATTGAGTGAAAAACGAAGCTCATTTGCGAGGTCTTATGACACTATGCCTTGCTATGGAAGTACATTGGAAGACATTAGCGTTGATATTTTTAAATTAACTTATTTGCCAGAAGCTATTGACGCAGAAACTTTAGCTATTAATGGCAGAGAAATTAAGGAACAGTTGGCGTCATTAAAATTTTATGATTTAAAAGCTGATTGTCCAACTAATGCGGCGATTCTGATGTTTGGAAAAAATCCAAAATTTTTTATTCCAAGCGCTACCGTTCAATATGTTCGATTTGTTGGCAATGACACAACGGAAGGTTTTGAATACGAACACGGATTTGAAGGTGATTTGACCACACAAATGAAGGTTATGGAAGATTTTATTAAATCTCAAATAATCAAAAAAGTATTACATAACATCGGAGAGAGTCATCAATATTCTTACCCTTTATCAGCTCTAAAAGAATTGCTTTTTAATGCCATAATTCACAGAGAGTATGAAACAACTAACGCTCCCATAAAATTTTATGAATTTTCAGATAGAATTGAAATATCTAATGCTGGCGGTTTATTTGGCAAAGCAAGACCTGAAAATTTCCCCAAAGAAAATGATTATCGCAATCCAACCCTAGCGGAAGCCGCCTATAATTTGGGTTATGTAAATAGGTTTAATTTGGGTGTTCAAAATGCAACAAGTACACTCATAAAAAATGGCAACCCCGAGCCAAAATTTACTTTTGACCAACCAACAAATTTTTCTGTAATCATCTACAAAAAACAAACATGAAAACAATTGCATTTTTTAATAACAAAGGTGGAGTTGGAAAAACTACGCTAGTTTATCATTTTTCTCATATGCTTGCAGAGCTTGGCTACAAGTGTCTTGCGGTCGATTTGGATCCTCAAGCAAATCTTACTTCAATGTTTTTATCAGACGATGAATTGGCTGAAATATATGGAAATGAGGATTTTCGTCCAACCATAATAGAGGCGATAAAGCCACTAGATGAAGCTACGGGAGATGTTGCTCAAGCCAAGATCCATAAAATAACAGATAAAATTGGCTTATTGGCTGGCGACCTTGAATTATCTATGTTTGAAGACAAATTAAGTGAGAATTGGGGCAAGTGCTATGATGGGGATAAGGCGGCTTTTAGAATTACATCAGCGTTTTACAGGATTATTTATGAAGCAGGAAAGAGAATGGAAGCGGACTACTGTATTATTGATATTGGGCCTAATTTTGGCGCAATAAATAGAGCGACTTTGATAGCCGCAGATTACATTGTGGTTCCAATGGCGGCAGATTTATTTTCACTTCAAGGGCTTAAAAATTTAGGAAGCAGACTTGAACAATGGAGAAAAGAATGGGGGAGAAGAAAAAATGAAAACCCTCCCAAAGATATAAATCTTCCGAGTTCCAATATGCAGCCTTTGGGCTATATCGTTATGCAGCACGGCATTAAAGATACTCGCCCTGTAAAATCCTATTTAAAATGGGCAAACAGAATTCCCCGAATATTCCGCGAAGTGGTTTTGAAACAAACACTTGAAAATGATATCACGGTGGAAAATGACACTAATTGCCTCGCACTTTTAAAGCATTATCACAGCCTAATTCCTATGGCAATGGAAGCTAGAAAGCCAATCTTTTTACTCAAGCCTGCCGAAGGAGCTATTGGCGCTCATCTTGGTGCCGTCAGAAGCGCTTATTTAGATTTTAAATCCCTTACTGAAAAAATAATTACATTAATCAATACTCAAAAGGATTAAAAAGTGTTTCTAAAATTAATCAAATTAAATAATTTTAAATCAATCTACAACCTGTTCCTTCCCGCTTCTGGAGTTGCTGCAATTATATTTTTTGCTCTTGGTTTGCAAAGCACACTAATCACTTCGCCGATTGATTACCAACAATTTGATGCGGTAAGAATTATGTATATTCATGTGCCTTCAGCTTGGTTGGCATTGATGATTTATTCAATAATGGCAATCTCTAACCTCTCTGGTTTTATTTGGAAAAACCCTTTTTCATATTTAATCGCAAAATCCATCGCGCCAATTGGAGCAACTTTCACCGCAATCACCTTGATCACTGGCAGCATTTGGGGTAAACCAATTTGGGGAACTTGGTGGGTTTGGGATGCACGTCTCACTTCGGTTTTAATTTTATTTTTTCTTTATCTTGGCTATATAATTTTAGTCAACGCTTTTGATGATATTGCCAAAGGTGAAAAAATTGCCGCGATCATTTCTATCATCGGTTTTATAAACATTCCCATCATCAAATTCTCCGTAGAATTTTGGAACTCCCTCCATCAACCCGCTAGCATTATACGCAGCGGTGGAGTTTCCATTGCGCCAGAAATGCTCAAACCTTTACTCTTGATGTTTGCCGCTTTTGTATGTTATTTTATTTTCTTTGCTTTGGTCAGAATTAAAAACCAAATCAACATTAACAAACTTAAACGATTAGAACTAACAAAATGACCTATGTTGTAACTGAAAATTGTATCAAATGTAAATATACCGACTGCGTAGATGTTTGCCCTGTTGATTGTTTTTATGAAGGCGAAAATATGCTAGTCATTAACCCTGACGAGTGTATCGATTGCGGCGTTTGCGTTCCTGAATGTCCAGCGGAAGCCATATTTCCTGAGTCGGAGGATTTAGTCAAATGGGTAGAATTTAATCGTGAATATGCCAGCAAATGGCAAGTGGTTACTAAGAAAAAAGCTCCGCTTGTTGATGCGGCAAAATTTGATGGCGAGAAAGGAAAGTTGGAAAAATATTTTGAGAAAAAATAAATTATACCATTTCCAATCTTAAATTCGTCATTTAAACAAAGTATTTTTGAGGAAAAATTGCGACGAAGAATGCAAGAAGCAGTAAGCTCTGCCTCTAAATTCTTCAAGCAAATTTTTACCACAAACTTTGTTTGCAACTCATTAAGGAACCTCTGAACAACTAAAAATTGATATTTCTGAGGATTTTTTGAGTAGAAATTTCATTATTTTTTGGTGGAATATTTCCATATTTCACCAAAAAATAATGAAATTTATGCCAAAAAAGACCAGAAAGCTCAATTTTTCTAAAACATTGTTTTAGTTGTTCAGAGGTTCCTAAAGATTAGAAAAATAAAAAATTATGAGTAAAAAGACGAAGCTTAAAGACGAATTTAAAATGGGATTTGGTATTAGAGGTGCCCTAAAGCCAAAATTGCTCAGACTATTGTATTGATTTTCATTCCTTCAAGCTCAATCCACCTGAGCTCCGCAGTTTCAAGCTCTTGCTGCAACTTAGCAATTTCCATAGTGATGAGGGCCAAATTAGCAGAATTTCTATCTTCAGTCTCGCTTAACTCTTCACTCAAAGTGATAATTTTATTTTCTAACTTTTCGATTTTGGCTGGCAATTTTTCTAATTCAACAACATATTTATAAGAAAGTCTTTGCGGTTTTTTGGTAATTTCCTCCGAGTTTTCAATTGCCTTATATTCTTGCTTGAGGGCGGTTTTGATTACTGATTTCTCAATCTTATTTTTATTTTTAAATTCCAAATAATCGCTATAACCACCCAAATGATAAGTGATGGTGCCATCATCTTCAAAAGCCAAAATACTGGAAACTACATTATCTAGAAAATCACGATCGTGACTTACCACCAAAAGATTGCCCTGATATTCACTCAGAAAATTTTGCAACATATCCAAACTATCCATATCCAAATCGTTCGTTGGTTCATCCAAGATTAAAAAATTACCCGGATTGGCGAGAGTTTTAGCAAGCAATAAGCGGTTTTGTTGTCCACCAGAAAGTGTTGAAGCCAGAGTTTTGGTATCTTTAGGATCGAAGAGAAAATCTTGCAGATACCCACAAATATGTTTGGTTTTGCCATTAGCCATTTGCACATAATCTGAGCCACCTGGGCAAAGAATATTTTGAATGCTAAGATTAGGTTTAATGCCAATTCGTTGCTGATCAAAATAAGAAATCGCAATGTCTTTGGCGAGTTTAATTTTGCCGCTATCTTGTTCTAACTCACCTAACAACATCTTAATCAAAGTGCTTTTGCCCGAACCGTTTTTACCGATGATGCCAATTTTTTCACCACGCAAAATTTTGATGGAAAAACGATTAATGACATTACGCACCCCCATCGTCGCACTATCGCCAAGACTTGATCCTCCTAAATATGAGGAACTTTTCTCACCAAAACTTTTACAAACATTACTAAACACTGCAATCAAGTGTGGCGAGTCTTCTTTGAGATCATGTTCCTCAATTTTAATATTACTTTTAG
Source organism: Rickettsia typhi (assembly GCA_945903615.1). Classification (GTDB taxonomy): domain Bacteria; phylum Pseudomonadota; class Alphaproteobacteria; order Rickettsiales; family UBA1997; genus JAJTCH01. The sequence goes on from CAMDOL010000012.1 coordinate 7,648, forward strand.
CACCAAAAACTAATTGTCTTTTAACTTTTAATTTCGATTTTAAATCTTGTAAATAATGGAGCCGCCCAATATTGCGCTTGCGTCTGCCCGTCACGCCAGTTTGCAGCCACTGACTTTCCAACTCAACTTTCTTTTCTAAATTTTGTAACTCTCTTTCTTCTTGCTCTAAAACTTGATCCGACCATTCTTCAAATTTGCGATAACCTTGATTGCTCACTTTCAAAGCGCCGTTTCTAAGCCAATAAACTTTATTCGAAACATTCTCTAAAAATTTGCGATCATGGCTAATCACCAAAAGTGAGCCGTGATAATTTTGTAAATATTTTTCCAGCCATTCAATGATAGTTAAATCTAAGTGGTTGGTTGGCTCATCAAGCAACAAAACATCTGGCTCTAAAACCAAAGCCCGCGCAAGGCGAACTCGCCTAGCCTGACCTCCAGAAAGGTTTTGCAAAATTGCATCTTTATTGATTTGTAAATTTTGACAAACGATGTCCACCAAATAAGCTTTATGATGGGGTTCCTCGCCAGTGCGATGTGAATTAATATTTGTATCCGCAGGATACAAAGCCTGAATTAAATATTCGAGCACAGTAATATCGCTTGGCATTTTTTCGGATTGAGATAAATATCCCAAAACACATCCAGGCTGAATCCAGCGTTCACCAATATCCAAATCAATGGATCCAAAAATTGCATTAATCAAAGTGGTTTTTCCTGCACCATTTTTTCCAATCAAACAAACTCTATCTTTTGGAAATAAATTGAGATTGAGATTTTCAAATAAAGTTTTTCTGGCAAAAGAAATGGTGGCATTTCTAATTGATAATAAAGGATAATTCGCCATTATAAATTTAGTTACGGAATTTAAAATCCAGCACTATAAGCAGCGCGCAATAAATATGAATAAGAAATTTACATCCTTTCAAGAGTTGAGCCTGATTACAATCAGCTCTTTATTATTAATTCTGGTTTATAACTTCAAAACCATTGAATCACGATTCAGCCTTTATTCACCAGAAGAAACTCTGATTTTTTTATCTGAAATTATCATCGCCTTTCTCACAACATTTCTCTTTTTTTTCATCTTGAGTTGGAACAAAAAACTTCTCAAATCAGCCCTAATTACAATATTTATACTCAGCACTATCAGCCTTTATATTCTAAACAAATTTGGAATTATTTTTGACGAGATAATGTTGGCGAATGCTTTTACCAGTGTTGGTCATATTAGTGAGGTGATTGATTATTCTTTAGCGGTTTATTTGTTGTTGGGTGCGGCTTTGCCAGCTTTTTTTATTATTAAAATTAATTTACAAACCACTAAAATTAAAACCAAATTGATTGTCTGGGCTGCAATTATCGTCAGCTTTGCCACTATTTATTTAGAGCTTCCTAAAGATTCCGCCAGCAAAATTTTTAACTCTTATTCACCAATAAATTATTTTGGCTCAACCTATAAATTTTACCAACGCTTCCATGGCAATTTAAAACAAGCTAAATCAAGAGTTGATTTAGATAAATTTTATAATTTTGATTATGAAAAAAAGTTGGATGATTTGAATGTGGTTTTAATCATCGGCGAATCTTTGCGTGCCGATCATTTGCATTTGAACGGCTATGAACGGCAAACCACCGCCAATTTAGAAAAAATTAAAAACCTGTTAAATTATCAAGCCCGAGCTTCATTCAACACCACAACTCCATCGGTCACCTCTATGTTATCTGGCCGCACTAAAGCAAATTTTGTCGATATTCCTCCCGAAAAAAGCATCATCTCAGTTTTCAAAAATCTGGGATTTAAAACTTATTGGTATTCGGCGCAAAGCTCTAAAGAATTTACCAACGGAATGCTTAATATTATGGCAGCAGAGACTGATGATTATTTTTTCGTCGACAAATTACAAACCTCACTTAAAGCCAACCAGAAAGTTTATGACGAAAATTTAATCCCATTTTTTGATAAAGCGCTAAATAGCAGCGGTAATAAATTTATCATTCTGCACAGCTTTGGCAGCCACATTCGCTTTAATGAACGCTCACCTGAAAATTATAAAATTTTTAAGCCAGAATGTATTGGTTTGCCATCTTCCTGCACAAAAGAATTGGTGGCGAACAGCTATGACAACAGCGTGGTTTATACTGATTATTTTATTTCGTCAGCAATTGAGAGCCTCAAAAACACCAATAGCATTTTATTTTATGCCTCCGATCATGGCATTTTTCTTGGCGAGAATAATGTTTATGCCAATGGCAACAGCAACCAAATTGATGATAAGGTTCACATCGTGCCAATGTTTATTTATATGAGCGATTCAGTTCTAAAAAATAAATCTTATCAACAAAAATTTGCCGCAGCAAAAAGCAGAATAAACGCCAAAAATCTTTCTCATGATAATTTGTTTGATTCAATAATTGATTGCTCAGGAATTAAATCTAAAATCTTAGAACGCAATTTGAGCTTATGCAAGTAAGCATCTCAAAAGTGGTGATCCCTAGACAATGTTAGCTTTTTGACATATATTTTGAAATATTAGGATTGGTGATTATCATTCTTTATTGCTCATACCAAGCCAATAATTTTAAAATGTAAATTATTGGTTTTTTAGATAAAATATAGGAAGAAATTATCTTAAAAATTCTTGATTTTAGTGAATTGGTAAAAAGTTTTATCTGTGCCCGTGGCGGCACAGATTTTTTAAATTAATAATAATGGAACAATTTATAATTCTTAAAAATCGTGCTGTCATTTCTGTTTCTGGTGAGGATCGGAAAATTTTTCTGCAAGGTTTAATCACTAATGATATCAATAAAGTAAGCGAAACCCAAGCGATTTACACTTTGATGTTGAGCCCAGTTGGAAGGTTTTTATATGATTTTTTTATTATTGAAAAAGATGATAAATTTTTGTTGGATTGTGATAAAGAAAGAGTTGATGAGGTTGTGCAGAAGTTTTCATTTTATAAATTAAGATCAAAAGTTGAGATTAAAAAAGAAAATTTAATTGTTGTGAGCGGAGGTAAAATTGGGTTTGCTGATCCAAGAAATAGCCAGATGGGATATAGAAATTTTATCTCCAACACTGAACTTAAGGATTGTAATCTGGAATATAATTTTCAGCGCATCAATTTAAAACTCTCCGACGATTCCGATTTAACTTACGACAAATCTTTTCCGCTTGAATTTGGCTTTGATGATTTGAATGCGATTGATTATAAAAAAGGTTGTTATGTTGGACAAGAAACAACAGCACGAACTCATTATAAAGGCACAATTCGCAAGAAAATTTTTGTAGTGGAGGTTTCGGATTGCAATCAGATCAGCAAAGGCTCGGAGATTGAAGCAGAAGATAAAAAAATTGGTGAAATCCTCTCGTCGGTTTTTTATGAAAATAAATTATTCGCTTTGGCTTTAATTAAAAATCTTGATAATGAAGGCAAAGAGATTAACTTAGAAAACCTACCATTAATTGTCATCACAGCAGAAGAATCTAAAGCAATAAAAATAATCAAATAAAATGCAACTCTATCTTCCGATTGCTGAAATTCCCGTCAATATTTTTCTCATTTTAGCCCTTGGTTTGTTCACCGGTTTTTTGGCTGGGATGTTTGGAATTGGTGGCGGTTTTTTATCAACTCCTTTGCTAATTTTTAATGGTATTCCTCCAGCAGTTGCGGTTTCAACTTCTGCCAATCAAATTATGGCCTCTTCGGTTTCTGGAGTTCTAGCGCATTTGCGGCGTGGAAATGTTGATATCAAAATGGGTTTGGTGTTGCTATTTGGTGGGTTTTTTGGATCGTCTTTTGGGGTTTTTATTTTTAGGATATTACAAAAAACTGGTCAGATCGATATTGCGGTGGCATTGTTTTATGTAATTTTTTTAGGCTCAATTGGTGTATTGATGCTTATTGAAAGTAGCAAAATTATTTTAGAAAGAAAATATAATATCATTTGGGAAAATAAGAAAAAACAAAGCCGCCTCGTTGGTATACTTAGAAAAATTAATAAGTTGCCTTACAAAATTCATTTTAAAAAATCCAATATTGAGGTCAGCGCAATTGTGCCAATTGTTATTGGTTTTGCAGTAGGAATTTTGGTGGCGATTATGGGTATTGGTGGCGGCTTCATTATGATTCCGGCGATGGTTTATATTTTACGAATGCCGTCTTCAATTGTGGTTGGCACCTCGCTTTTCCAAATTATCTTTATTGCTGGCAACGCCACTTTTTTGCAATCGATTACTAGTCACAATGTCGATATTGTTTTGGCGTTTGTAATGATTATCAGCTCAGTTATTGGCGCGCAAATTGGCACTAAAGTTGCTTACAAAGTTGATACTGAAAGTCTGCGTTCAATTTTGGCTTTAATGATTCTTGGGGTTTGTTTTAAAATGTTTTTAAGCCTTTTTGCTCATCCAATTAGCTTATTCACTGTTGAGGCAATCAAATGAAAAAGTCTTACCTCTTCCAAAACCCTTTTTTAGCGGCAAATGATTGTTTGGTTTGGCGTGCAAATCCTCCTGTGTGTCTAATAAAATCTGGTTCAGAGCGAGGTTTGGCAATCTATTTGAAGCTAAAAAATTGCTTTGGAAAGGGTTTGTTGTTTTTATTTTTATTGCTAATTTTTAACATCAACTTCGCAAGCGCACGCCCAATAATTTCCGGCATTTCTGCCAATGAAATTGATATTGATACTAAATTTACTGGCGCAGAAGTTTTGTTATTTGGCGCCAAAGGTGATGCGGGAAATATTATTGTGACAATTCGTGGACCAAAAAAAGATTTTTCTGTTAACAAAAAGGATAAATTTTTAGGTGTTTGGTACAATAAAGACCGCCTTAAATTCAAAGATGCTTATAGCTATTATGCATTTTTTTCGAGCAAAACTGATCGGGCGATTGATAAAAAATTATTATCACAATTAGAAATTGGCAAAGATCAAATCCAATTCGACATCAGCAACAATGAAAATAAAGTTGTAGAATCAGAATTTAAAATTGAGTTCGTAAATAAATTAGAACACAAAGATCTTTATGTGGCTCATCCAAACTCAATTGAATTTTTGGATGAAACCTTGTTTAAGGTGGCCCTTAAATTTCCCAAAAACATTTCCCGCGGGGTTTATGTTGTTGATATTTATTTAGTTGATGACAACAATTTAATTGCCTTCCAATCAATTCCCATCTATGTCAATCAAGTGGGATTAAGCGCCGAGATTAATCAATTTGCTTACAATTATTCAATTCTATATGGCGCCTTTGCAGTTTTGATGGCAGTCGTTGCAGGTTTTGTGGCAAATTTTATTTTTGTTAAACTCTTTAATAAATAATTATGAACTCAGAAATAAAACCAACCATCATTGTTTACTTAGAAACCGCAAGAAACTCTGATTTATCACTGCTCTACGCTTGTCATCTAGCAAAAAAATCAAATTTTGCAGTGCAAATTTTGGTGGTGATTGAGTCGGCAAAGAGTTTGCTTTTTGTCTCCAAAGCAGTTGGAAAAGATCGTAGATCAGAAGTGAAAAAACAACTCAAAAAATTGATTGAGCACGCCCAACGAGAAACTGATATTGTTCCTGCGATTTCAATTCGCGAAGGTGAGGTAACCAGAGAAATTGCTGCAGAAGTTAAGGAAAATCCAAACTGCATAATGTTGGTATTTGGCAAATCTTACAATTGTCAAAGCGATAATAATGTTTTTCCAAAATTATCCGCACAAATTGGCAATAAAATCAAAGTGCCAGTGGTAATTGTGCCCGATAATTTGGGCGAAGAATATCTAAAAAAGTTGTTTTAACCTCCAAATATTCAGCTCACCAATGCGACTCTTTAAATCAGTTTTTGTGATTTCATTTTTCATTTCGCTCTCGCGCATTTTGGGCTTCATCCGCGATGTTTTTATCGCTCAATATTTAGGCGCAGGAATGATGGCGGATGCTTTTTTTGCGGCATTTAGATTGCCAAATTTTTTCCGTCGGGTTTTTGCGGAGGGGGCTTTCAATTCAGCTTTTGTGCCAATCTTTGTTGATAAATTACAGGCGAATAGTAGTGAGCAAGATGCTAAAAATTTTGTTAGAAATATTCTCTCATTGTTGTTTTTGGTTTTGCTCGCTTTTGTAATTTTACTGCAAATTTTTATGCCATTGGCAATGAAGCTAATGTTCTTCGGTTTTTCTTCTGATCCTGAAAAATTTTCACTGCTGGTCAATTTATCCCGAATCACCATTATCTATTTGCTTTTTATTTCTATCGTCTCTCTCTTTTCTGGAGTTCTCAATTCAATGGACAAATTTGCTGCACCTTCTTCAGTCCCAATTATTCTAAACGGAACTCTGATCGCCTCAATTTTTGTTTTTGGCACTATCGTTCCTAATATTGCCTATGCACTTTCTTGGGGTGTTTTTTGTGCTGGGGTTTTACAACTTTTGTGGTTAATGTTTTTTTTGGCAAGGGCAAAAATGTTGGTTTATCCAGCAATGCCAGTTATTAACTCCGATGTTAAACATTTTTTTAAAAAACTAATCCCCGGAATTATTGGTGCCAATGTTATGCAAATCAACTTGCTGGTCGATACCATGATTGCCAGTCTAATTTCTGGGGCGGTTTCTTATCTTTATTATGCGGATCGAATCAATCAATTGCCACTAGCAATGATTGGCATCGCCATCAATATTGCTTTGCTGCCCTCACTTTCCAAAGCGATAAAATCTGGTGACAAATTGCAAGGCGAGAAGCTACAAAATATAGCGCTGGAAGCCAGTTTAATTTTAGTAATTCCCGCCACTTTAGCGCTCACTTGTTTGGCACATTTAATTATTGAAGGCCTATTTCAAAGGGGTGCTTTTGGTGCTAGTGAAACTGACTTGGTGGCAAAAGCTTTGATGTTTTATTCTTTTGGTTTGCCGGCCTATGTGGTTGTGAAGGTTTTGGAGCCTGGTTTTTTTGCCAGAGGCGACACCAAAACTCCAATGAAAATTGCTATAGTTTGTTTGATTAATAATGTGGTTTTAAATTTGATCTTCTTCAAACCGTTTGGCTATATTGGAATTGTTCTGGCATCAATTTGTTCTTCTTATTTGAATGTTGGACTATTATTGCTTAACCTGACTAAGCGGGATTATTTTGCTTTTGAACAAAAGTTTTTAATCAAGCTAGTTCGAATTGTAATACCAGCATTTTTTATGGCAGCAATATTAATATTTTTTAAAAATTATTTTGCCAATTTGTTATCGCCAATTTTGAATTTGATTGCCACTATAGCCCTTGGCTTGATTAGCTATTTAATAGCTTCTTATCTATCCGGATCTTTAAAAATCTTTTCAATTATCCAACCAAAAACTACAACAATTAAAATTTAACAATGAGAACCGAAACTATTTTTAATGAACAAATCAGTAACGATAATTTAAAAAATGATTGGCAGTTAGATGAAATTCTAGAACTTTTTGAATTACCTTTTGCTGATTTAATTTTTTCTGCAACCACAATCCACCGCGCCAATCACAACCCAAACGCCGTGCAAATCAGCACATTACTCAGCATCAAAACTGGCTCTTGCCCAGAAGATTGTAAATATTGTCCGCAATCAGCGCATTACAACACCGAGCTAAAAAAAGAACCATTTATGGAAATTGCCAAAGTTGTGGAAGCAGCGCGGCAAGCCAAAGAAGCGGGAGCAAGCAGATTTTGTATGGGTGCGGCATGGCGCAATTTGAATGATCGAGATCTAGACAAGGTTTGCCATATGGTCAAAGAGGTCAAAGATTTAGGAATGGAAACTTGCGTGACGCTAGGAATGATCAACGCCGAACAAAGCAACAGATTGAAGGCAGCAGGATTGGATTATTACAATCACAATATCGATACTTCGCCAGAATATTATAAAGAAATCATTACCACCAGAAGTTTTGAAGATCGCCTCAATACTTTGGAGAATGTCAGAAATTCTGGAATCAATGTTTGCTCTGGCGGCATTGTTGGTATGGGTGAAACTAGGGATGATCGCGCTAATATGCTTAAAACTTTAGCGAACTTGCCAAGACATCCTGAGTCTGTGCCAATCAATATGCTTGTCAAAGTTAAAGGCACGCCACTAGAAAACACCAAAGGCGTTGATGAATTTGAATTCATCAGAACCATCGCCGTTGCCAGAATCCTTATGCCCAAATCTGCAGTAAGATTATCAGCAGGCAGAAGTGAAATGAACGACCAAACTCAAGCTTTGTGTTTTTTAGCAGGAGCTAATTCAATTTTTTATGGAGAAAAACTTTTAACCACTCAAAATCCGCAAGAGGAAAAAGATGTGGGGTTGTTTGTAAAACTTGGAATTAATCAATCGTAAATTTAAGGAACCTCTTAAAAATTGCTTTTTTTGGTAATTTTACTAAAAATTTATTTTTTAGTTGAAGTAGTTGCAAATCAAAGATTTGTGGCGTCAGAGAAATTTTTTAAAACTCACCTGCATTTAGGCATAGCTCCTAGTTTTAAAAAATTACTCTTCCTACAAATGCCACAAAAAATTCTAATTTTTAGAGGTATCCTTAAGAAAATTTTTTCGCTTCCATTTTCAATAAATCCTCAATTTTGCTCACCGCACCAGCGGTTTCATCAAGCACAAACATTAATTCTGGTGTAAATCTTAAATTAAGCTTACTCGATAATTTGCCGCGCAAATAAGGGCTAATTTGCTTTAGTTCAGCAATAATTTTTTTGCCATCAACTTCGCCAAAAATATCAATAAAAATTTTAGCATTTTTCGCATCAGGACTAACATCAGCTTGAAGAATTGTGATATATCCATCCTTGATCGCAAACAAATTATCTTGCAGAAAAATTTCTGCCAAAACTCTTTTGATCTGCTCGCCAATTTGGAGCTGTCTTTGGCTTTTTTCTGGCTTTTTAAAACTTGGTTTTTTTCTTTGCATATAACCTTGAAGATGATTTGTTTGATTGATTGACGCGCCAATATAAATTGCTTGCAACAAAAAATCTAATCAAATTCTAGGTTGTGGTTGATTTAGTATAAATTCTCCCTAAATTATCGTATCTTTAAAATTTAAAACTTCTCAAATGACAATTATAAATCTTATCGCACACAATATTTTTGCCTTTGTAATTATTCTTTCGATTATTGTTTTTATTCACGAATTTGGACATTATTTTATCGCCAAAATTTGCGGAGTACGGGTGGAAGAATTTTCAATTGGATTTGGTAGAGAATTGTTTGGCTTTAACGACAAATCTGGAACAAGATGGAAGTTCAGCCTATTGCCTTTTGGCGGCTATGTAAAGATGTTTGGCGATAAGAATCCTGCATCACTTTTTGATGGTGAAAAACTTCAGCAAATGAGTAAAAAAGATAAAAAAGTTTCCTTCTATTTTCAGAGTGTTTATAGACGCATCGCCATTGTTTCTGGTGGGCCAATTGCCAATTTTTTATTATGCATTTTACTGTTAACAGTAATTTTTAAAGTTAACGGTTTGACCACAACCCTTCCAATCATTGATAAAGTTCAAGAAGAGAGCGCAGCGAGTGCAGCAGGAATTTTGGTGGGTGATAAAGTTTTAAAAATTAATAAAACTGCAATTACTGATTTTGATCAACTCAGACAAATCGTGGTTCAAAACGGTGAAAAATCAATGCAGCTTGTTTTGCAAAGAGGTGAAAAAACCATCGATGTTAATTTGACTCCAAAAATTTCTTCTTCTAAAAATATTTTTGGCGAGGAACAAAAAACTCCTTTAATTGGTGTTGGTGCCAGCCAGTTTGAATATCACAAATTGGGCTTGGGACAAGCCTTTGTGCAAGCTCATATTGAAACTTACAATCTCTCTAAATCAATTCTAAAAGCAATTGGCGAGCTGATAACCGGCACTAGAAGCATCAAAGAACTAAGCGGCCCAGTGAAAATTGCTGAATATTCCGGCAAGTCAATGGAACAAGGATTTATGATGGTGCTCTGGTTTATGGCAATGATCTCAGTGAATCTTGGTGTGGCAAATTTATTACCAATTCCCGCTTTAGACGGCGGGCATTTGTTTTACTATGTTATTGAAGTGATCCGTGGCAAACCACTTCCAGAAAAAGTCCAGCTCGCTGGATTTCAAGCTGGTTTTGCCATATTGATAACTTTAATGATTTTTACCACTTACAATGATGTTTATAACCTTTTTAAATAACTAATAAAATGACCGAAATTAATAAAAATACCGCAGAACTTTTAAAAAAATATATCGAAGGCGTTGAAACCTACGAAGATCAAAAGAAAGAAATCTCCAGCAGCATCAAAGAAATCTTTGACGAAGCAAAAGCAGCTGGTTTTGATGTAAAGACAATCAGAAAAATTATTTCAATGAGAAAGTTGGATAAAGCAAAATTAGATGAGCAAGAATTTTTGCTTGAGACTTATAAGGAAGCTTTAGGGATGAATTAATCAGGTTTACAGAATTATGGAAATTTTTTCTGAGATTGGGGAAAAGTGGAGTTGGTTTTATTTATCAAAACTAGTTATCAAATCTAGTTATAAAGCCGGGCGTCACCACCACGCAAACCCAGCGTGTTGTATTTGTTTACCGTAAAGGCTATTGTATTAATACAACGCCCGACCGATTTTTATTTTAGTTTGATTTATTTTTATCGTCAACTAAGAAAGGGAGTTTTTTTTGGTAATTATCCCTTGACGGATAAATTTAACCTTCTATAGTCAGTCTATTATTAACTTAATGGCTAATTATATGAACTTCCAAGAGTATAAAAAGAAATTCCCCACCAAGCAAGCTGTTATCAACCACTTTATTAAAATCAGATACAAAGATGGCATTGTTTGTAATCACTGCGGTTGCAAGGAAGATGTTTATAAGATGAAGAAAACACCAAAGAAATTTATTTGCCATTCTTGCAACAATAGCTTCTCAATCTTCACTGGCACAATCTTTGAAAAATCCTCAACAGACTTAAAGAAATGGTTTTACGCAATTCATTTATTCTTGAATGGCAAAAAAGGCATTAGTGCTTTGCAACTCCAGCGTGAGATTGGAACAACTTACAAAACCGCTTGGCGTATGCTTCAACAAATCCGTAAGGCAATGGGCAATAAAAAGAAAGATGATGACGATGATTATATGACTGGCATTATTGAGATTGATGAAACCTATGTTGGCGGTAAATCAGAAAACAAACATATGAGCAAAAGAATTGCGGCTAAAGGTATTTTCCAGAAGTCAGTTATTCTTGGTATGTTATCAAGAAATAAAGAGGTTAGAGCCTTTAAAATTGACAATGCAAAGACCAATACAATCTACCCTTACATTTTAGGAAATGTTGCAGAAAACAGTCAAATTATAACCGACGAACACAAGGCTTATTACTGGCTTCAAGCAAGATACAAACATCAATCAGTTAATCACTCAAAAGGCGAATATAAAAAAGGTGATAATTTCCACACCAATTCACTTGAAGGATTTTGGGCAACAATGAAGCGTGGTATCTATGGAATTTATCACCATATCTCAAGCAAATATACTCAAAATTATG
>CAMDOL010000013.1 GCA_945903615.1 Rickettsia typhi
CCCAATAACAGGTGCCCAACCAAATTGAACCAAAACCGAAACACAAATACCAACAAATAATAAAGCGAATGATCAAGAACAAAAACATTGCAATCATAGGCGCAGGACCGAGTGGTTTAATGGCGGCAGAAATTATTGCTGCAGCTGGACACCAAGTGTCATTATACGATCAAATGCCAACCTTTGGTCGCAAATTTATGATGGCAGGAAGAGGTGGTTTGAATTTAACTCATAGTGAGCCTTTGGAAAAGTTTATCACTCGCTACAAGGAAGCCTCAGATTGGCTTGAGCCTCATATCAAAGCCTATACGCCACAAGATCTGCGGGTTTGGTGTGAAGAGTTGGGACAAGAAACTTTTGTTGGTAGTAGTGGAAGAATTTTTCCGCGTATTATGAAAGCATCCCCACTGCTTCGTGCGTGGATTAAAAGATTGGATCAGCTTGGAGTCCATTATTATGTTCGCCATTCTTGGCAAGGCTTTGATGGTGAAGAACTTATTTTTAGTAATGCCCAAAAACAAATAGTAAAGGTGAGACCAGATGCAACCTTGTTGGCACTTGGTGGGGCTTCTTGGCCAAGTTTGGGTTCGGACGGCTCTTGGGTTGATATACTTTCAAGATATGGTGTAGAAATTTCTCCGCTTCGTCCAGCCAATTGCGGTTTTGTTGTGCCGTGGTCAAAATATCTTGCTGATCGTTTTGCCGGAACTCCGCTCAAATCTGCAACTATTACCCATCAAGGAATTTCTGGTTCAGGAGAAATAATGATAACAAAGCAAGGTATTGAAGGAGGGTCAGTTTATTATCTAGCCGCTAGTTTGCGTGAAGTTATAAAAGCCGAAGGTAAAGCTATTTTGTATTTAGATTTACGCCCAGCGGTTTCACTTCTTGCGCTGACAGAAAAATTACAATTGCGCGGCAAAACATCTCTGAGTAATTATTTGCGCAAAGTTGGATTCTCATCTCTAGCTATTGCTTTGCTGCACGAAATTATACCATCAGAGCAGCTGACAAAAGTAACTCCAAATATTTTAGCAGGATATCTTAAAGCCTTACCAATCACAATAATTAGAACAGCAGATATAGCGCGCGCTATTTCCAGTGCAGGAGGAATCAGCCGTCAATCTGTAGATAAAAATTTTATGTTAAAAGCTAAGTCGGGAGTTTTTGTGGCAGGTGAAATGTTGGATTGGGAAGCACCAACAGGAGGTTATCTTTTACAAGCTTGCTTTAGCACTTCAGTATCGGCAGCAAAGGGCGTATTGGACTTTATGAAATAATCTTAATACCAATTAACACCACAGCGCGATTATAATTTTTTCTTTTGCACACCAGCTGGCTTGTTATTTTCTGCCTTTAACTTTGCATTACGCTCTTTTAAATCAATAATAAATTTATCTAAACCATCTTTAGCGATCACTGCTCCAAACTCTGATCTTTGGGTCTCAATAAGGCTTATCCCTTCAGCGACAATATCAAAAATGAGAAAATTAGATTTATTAACCGAAGTGTCATTATTTTTTTTGACTCTAAAATCAATATTGATAGCTGGAGAATTGCCTTTGTTATAAAAAAAGCATTTAGCGGTGTAATAATTTCCATCGTTATTGACTGAAGCAATAGAAAATGTCTCGCCACTATAACCAGTAAATTTGGAGCTGTAGCTATTGATCATAAACTCGTGGTAAAGTTTTTTGAATTGTTCTTTTTGCTCATCATTGGCAAGGCGATAATTTTTTCCTAAGACAAATTTAGAAATCCAGTCATTATCAATAACAGCATCAATTGTTTTGATAAGTTGATCTCTTTTTTGATTAATGTTTAATTTTTTATCATCAGCAATTTTGATAATTTTATTGCCTAAATCATTAATTAATATTTCCACTTCTTTGGTTTCATTAGCAAAAGATAGATTTGCAGAAAGAAGCAAGATGATAACGGATGAGATAATTCTGAACATATTTATTTATTTGAAATTAAGGAACCTCTTCTTTGTAAATAACCACTACGAATTGCGGCATATATATCGAAAGAATTTTTTCTGACATCATCAACTATTTCAATTAGTCCTTCCCTAGCATCAGCACCTTTCATTACAGATAATGCAATAGCCTGATCATTGCTAATCCAATCTTTTGATCCGTCAATATTTAAACTATTAAAGGAAAGTGGACTAACTAACTTTTCAATTGTATAGCCAGAAAAATCGCGAACATCGCTAGGTCCGGCCAAGGGAATGACTAAATATGGACCGGGCTTGATTCCATATTTTCCAAGAGTTTGTCCCAAATCCTCCTTTTTGTAAGTAATTTTTTTACTACCAGCAACATCAAATAAACCGCCAACACCTAAAGTTGTGTTGATTAAAAATGATGATAAACTTGCCATAGAATTAGTGCCGTCACCTTGTAAAAGTGAGTTAACTATTGAAAGTGGCGCTTCAATATTATTAATAAAATTGCGAACCGAGTTGCGAACCATCTTTGGCACAAATCTGCGGTAATTTTTAACTGCGGGTAGAGCAATGTTTTTGTCTAATACTTCGTTAAAAGCAAAAATTTTACGATTGAAATTTTCAAATGGATCATAGATGAGTTGATCATTTTTATTGCCAGCAATTTCTTCGCCCCCATAGTTATCATCAAAATTAAATTGGGTTGGTTTGTTGCTAGCCAAAGCTTGATTTTGAAAAACACAACAAAACATTAGAGTTACTATTACGAATCTATAAATCATTATTAGCGTTATTGGTGATTTGGGCTGTATTTTCTGTATTTATACCCAAACAAGTTGAAGATACCGACTTCTGACTTCGGCTTTTTTGTAAAAATTCACTCGGAGAATTTGGCTGTATCACTTGATACAGCCTGCATTCTCCGTCGTGATTTTTCCTAAAAAATCCTTTGTCATAAGATCGGTATCTTCAACTTGTTTGGGTATAGACCGGCTTCAGAATTTCCTAATATCTGGTCAATTTTTTCTTTATAGCTTGGACTTTTTTCTAATAATTCATCAATCACTTTTTGAGCTTCGTCAAAATTATGATTTAATATTAAACAGATGATGAGTTGGTAATAGGCATCATAATTTTTGGGCCAGAATTTTTTGGTGATTTTGAATCTAAAAATTGCTTCTTTTAAATCCCCATCTTCTAAATGCTTCATTCCCAAATTGTAGTTTGTGGCAGATAAATCTTGGGATTTTTCTCTGATAGAATGGTATTCAGTGACTACGCGATTAAGCAGTTTATCAAAAAAGCCAGATAACTTATCAAGTTTTCCCCCCAGATGATTTTCTTCTGAAGCCGGATTGACCTTTTTTACATCTGGTTTGCCACCTAGGTTGGTAATTCTTTTAATTGATCTGATAATATCAAACATATTTAAAATGTTTTATTGAAACATAAAAGACTTGCCAAGTTGTAAAGATTTTATTGTTCAAATTAAAATTTTTCAAATAAAAACTGTTCAAAAGATCAAATTGTTTTTTGCCTAAATAATTTTTATTAGTGCTATAGCCAGCACCTATTGATTTTATTGATTTTAAAAGCGAATAAAGATCAGGATAACAAAGAGATATTGTTTCAGATTTGATTTGATAATTTAAATGTAAATCAGTGAGAATTTTTTGCAGCTGGTCTTGAGTAATAAAATTGTTAATTGATAAGTTGATTTGACAATTTTGGCAAGTGCTCCGCAACTCCTGCAAACTCTTGTTTCCCAATATACTAAAATAAAGATTTCCATCATTTTTTATAGTGCTGAAAATATCATCAATAGCCTTTTCCAAGTTGTTAAGCCATTGAAAACTAAGTGACGACAAAACTAAATCAAAACTATTTTCTCGCAAGGGCAGGGCTTCAATATCAGCAATAATTTTGTGGGTTGAGAATGGGTTTTTGATAAGCATTTTGTCGGCAATATCCAGCTGAAAAATTTTTTTATCAGAAAATTTAGATAAAATTTCTTCAGCAATAAAGCCAGTTGCTGAACCTAAATCGATGATATTTTTAGCATGGGAAATATCTTTTTTTGCCAGCTCAACCAAATTTTTTGCTACTATTTTCTGCAAAATTGCATTTGGATTATAGCTTTGGTGAGCTTGATTAAAATTGGCTTTTATTTTTGATTTATCAAGCAACATTATTTTTGGTAAGAGATTTTTTCCGCTTCTTCTTCAATCAACTTAACAATGTGATCGACTAAATCTACAGAATCAATTTTGTGATTTGGTTTGCCGTCTATATAAACATTGTGGCGATTATTGCCGCCACCAGTAATGCCAATTCTGGTGTGAGCAGCCTCGCCAAGTCCATTAACCACGCAGCCCAGAATTGAAATATCAAAAGAGGCTTTGATATGCTCAACTCTTTTTTCCACCGCTTCAACAGTCTTGATCACGTCAAAACCTTGTCGGGCACAAGATGGACAAGAAATAATATTTACTCCACGACTACGCAACCCAAGTGATTTTAAAATATGATAAGCAACTTTCACCTCTTCAAACGGCAAGGCGGAAAGCGAGACACGAATAGTATCGCCAATGCCATTCATCAATAAATGACCAAGTCCAATTGAAGATTTGACTGTTCCTGCCATCAAGCTGCCGGCTTCGGTGATGCCGATGTGCAAAGGATAATCACAAACTTCAGCAAGTTTTTTATAAGCAGCAATTGCTAGCATTGCATCGGAAGCCTTCACGCTAATTTTAGTTTCAAAAAAATCATTATCTTCCAAAATTTTAAGGTGTCTTTGTGCCGATTCCACAAGGGCTTCTGGCGTTGGAGTTTTATATTTATTAAGCAAATCTTGCTCCAAAGATCCGGCGTTAACACCAATGCGAATCGCGCAGCCATAGTCTTTGGCAGCTTTAACAACTTCTTTTACTTTTTCATCTGAGCCAATATTTCCTGGATTAATGCGCAAACATTTTGCTCCAGCCTGCGCCGCTTCAATAGCTCGACGATAATGAAAATGAATATCAGCGATAATTGGAACTTGGCAATATGGAATAATTTGTTTTAGCGCAATAGCCGATTCTTGATCGGGAATTGAAATGCGCATCAAATCAGCTCCAGCTTCCACACAACTGGCAACTTGGCGAATCGTGCCTTGAATATCGGTGGTCAAAGTGTTGGTCATTGATTGCACCGCAATTGGCGCAGCGTTATCCCCGTAACCACCAATTTTAACATTGCCTACCGAAATTTGTTTTGTTTTGCGGCGATTAATAAAACGGTACGGCCTGATTTCGGCCAAAGCTTCACTTAAACTCATAGTTAATTATTTTGGATTTAATTTGATTGAGAAATTGGGTTAAAGATTGGGAGTTGGGATCGAATTTTTGAGGATGATCAACTATGGCGGTAAAGTCTTTTAATCCAGAGCCCGCAAATGTTTGAAACTTTTTGGTATCAGGCAAATTCAAAAAGCAAGAAACCAAAGCCATTCTTCTGAAAATCAAACCATTTTGATCTGGAAAGTCCTTCAAAAATTTATCAATATTTTGCAGATAAAGTTGCAAATAATGTTCAATATTTTTACGATTTAATCCAAAAATTTCTTGCCAAATTTTTGGATTAGAATTTTGCAGGCGAAAATGTTTATTGAGAGTTTCGTCATCACCATTTTCAAAATTTTCTTGTGCTATAAAAGCTAAAAATTGTGGTAAATGTGAAACTAAAGCAAAAATTTTATCATGTTCTATAGAATCAAGAAATTCAACGCTTAAACCAAGTTTATGCCAAAAGAATTCTATTTTTTTTATAGTGCTTTGTTCATTGATTTTGCTTGGACAAATAATGGTTTTTTTGCCAGAAAATAAATCTTTATTTGAATTTATAACTCCAGATTTCTCAGAGCCAGCAATTGGGTGACAAGCAACAAAGTTTTTAGCTTTTTCAAGCAAAATTTTTTCTGCTAATGGTAAAGTAAAATCTTTTAAGGAGCCCACATCAATAATTAGGGTTTGATCCCCCAATAAAGGCAAGAGTTTTTTAAAAATTTGTTCATAGCTAGAAAGTGGAGTGCAAATAATAACCAAATCATCATTGGAAATTTTTTGATTGAAGTTATATTGTTCATCGATTATTTTTTTTGCGATTGCAAAGTCAATTTGAGATTGGTCAATATCAAAGCCAAAAATAGATCGAGCAATGTTGTGTTTTTTGCAAGCATAAGCCAAGCTGCCACCAATTAATCCAAGACCAATAATGTGGATGTTATTAAATAAAAATTCAAGCTGATCAATTTTGGTTTTGTTCGGCATAAGATAAATTATATATTTACTTTTAAGAATAGTATTTATAGTTTTAATCAATAAATCAATTCATTGCTAGCCTTATGAAAAAATTTTTAATTCTTTCTTTACTTAGTTTGCTTATTTCTTCCTGCTCTAGCGGAAAGGTTCTCGATGTTAAAAGTCCTTGCGTTTCTAATAATGACGGTCCTTGTGGCCACAGAAAACCAGTCAATGATTGGTGGTTAAATAAAAATGGTATAAAATCTTAGAAATAGTATGGCTGAAGGAACCTCATTCGCGGAGAAATACGCAAGTAAAAGTAAAAACAATCTATCTCAACTTATCAAACATAAACAGGAACAAAAAATGACAACAGAAGCAATAAGTATGAACTCCTCTTTTAGTAATCAAAACCCAGCGGTTGAAAATACTAAAGCTAGTAAATCAGATTTAATTTATCTTGTTAAGGGTGTCGATGATAATCGCAGCGCTTGGTACTATGTTTTGATAGAAAGATTAAAACTTTCCTTGTTTTTAAAAGCACTAAATGACGATATTATCCATTTAGAGAATTATGGTGAAATCCTTCATTCTGCCTATGGTGACGAACCGCCTCAAGACATTACTGACAATCTTAAAAAGGAATACGATATAAAGTAATCTTTATATCTGTCAACCTTGACAAACCTCTCCAACATAATTCGCAACTTAATAATGAAACACCTAATAAAATCTATATTGTTGTTTTTTATAATTGTTGCCACAGCTTCCTATTCTGCCATTTCTTATTCTCAAAACAAAAGTCTTAAACTCATTGCCCCTGATTCAACTCAGGGATCTGCAAAATCTGATAACAATCAATTTTTACAAGACATTGTTAAAAGAGTTAAAAAAGATTATGTTGAAGAAAAAACTGATAAAGAGCTATCGGAAGCTGCAGCTAGCGGAATCCTATCTTCTCTTGATCCTCATTCCGCTTATTTAAACGAAGATGAGTTTAAGGAAATGCAAGTTCAAACCAAAGGTGAGTTTGGTGGGGTTGGTATTGAAATTACTGTGGAATATTCATTAATCAAAGTTATCTCTGCTATTGAAGGCACTCCAGCTGAAAAAGCCGGAATTAAATCTGGTGATTACATCAGCAAAATTGACGGCAAATCAGTTGTGGGGATAAAAATTGAAGATGTGGTAAAAAAATTGCGTGGCAAACCAGGCACAAAAGTTGCGGTAACAATTTTAAGAAAAACTGAAAAAGCACCAATTGAAGTTGTGCTGCAAAGACAGATGATTCAAATCAAAGCGGTCAGATCAAGCAAAGGGCAAGATGTTGCTTATGTTAAAATCAATAGCTTCTCCCAGCAAGCTGCGGTTGGTGTTGAGGCCGAATTAAAAAAAATCATAAATCAAATTGGTAAGAACAAAGTTAAGGGCATTGTTCTGGATTTAAGAGGTAATCCTGGTGGTTTGTTGGATGAAGCGGTTAGTGTTAGTGATTTATTTTTAGATAAAGATCAGATTATCGTTTCAATTTCAGGCAGAAATAAAGATGAGGCAAAAGTTTATAAAGATAATTCTGATCAAACTTTAACCAAAGATATTCCGGTTGCGCTTCTGATTAATGAGGGTTCAGCCTCGGCGTCAGAAATTGTGGCGGGTGCTCTACAAGACAATAAAAGGGCTATTATTTTAGGTGCTAAATCTTTTGGCAAAGGTTCAGTGCAATCTGTTATTCCATTACAAGAAAATCATGGAGCATTAAAAATGACCACTGCTCTTTATTATACTCCATCAGGCAAATCAATTCAAGCTCATGGCATTGATCCGGATATTATTGTTGGTGATTTAAAGTTGGAAAAGACAGATAAAAATATCAATAATATTGGCTCAGAAGCTGCTCTGGAAGGGCATTTAAAAAACCAGATTGAGGATGAAATTAAGTCCGTCTCACAACAAATTGGTGATAATATTGAGCTTTATAATAAAGATTATCAACTTGCCAGAGCAATTGATTTATTGAGGGGAATTAGTGTTTACAGGGCAGCTAAAAAATAAAATACCAAAGCTGATTGGCCAGTTACTTACTTTTAGCCTAATTATCCTTATTGTATCAATCACCAACTCTTCTGCACTTCCAAATTCGCCAATATTTATTATTGCCAAAGTTGATAATCAAGTCATCACCAATGTTGATCTTTTGGATCGCTATAAGGTGGTTCTAAAAATATCTAAAATTCAACTCGCAAACGGGCAAGAAAAGCAAATAGTTCTCAATCAAATTTTGCAAAAAATGATTGATGAAGAGCTGCAAATCAAGGATGCTAAGATTTTGGAAGTTGTAGTTGATGAGCAAAAATTTTCTCAAACACAATCAAAGGTTGCTAAAAATCTTCATATAAATCCTAAGCAATTAGCTAGTTTTTTTGAAAAGCGATCAATCTCCTACGCTAGCTTTACTAGGCAAATTCAATCACAAATACTGTGGTCAGATATTATAAAAAAAGTTGTCGCTCCAAAAATTAAAGTGAATCAAGCCGAGATTGATGAATTACTTGAGCTTAGAAAAGTAAAGGCACATATTGAAAAATATTTTATTGCCGAAATTTTTATTCCTCTTGTCTATGAAAATGATGGCGACAACATTGACAGTAAAGATCTGGCTCTAAAATTGTCAAATGAGCTAAACAAAGGTAAAAATTTTAGTAATGTCGTTAAACAATTCTCTAGAAGCCCAACTGCTGAATTTGGCGGTGAGGTTGGTTGGGTTGGCTCTGGTGATGTAGATAATAGAATTTATACAGCAATTTCCCAAACTAAATCAGGCGAGGTCAGTAGTCCGGTTTTAATGGATGACGGCTATTATATTTTTAAAGTGATGAATAAAAAAACCTTTGGAACTTTGAGTGAACAAGATACTGAGCAAGTAAAGAATATTATCTTTAACAAGAAGTTACAATTAATGGCAAAAAGCCATTTGATGGATTTGCGTAAGAACGCCTATATTGAAATTGATAGAAAGGCTATAGCGGATTTGGTCTTAGTAGATTTGAAATTATAGTCAAATACCTTGTTGGAGAAGACCTTATTGGAAAAAATATTGATTGGAGAAAATATTGGAGCGGGTGAAGGGATTCGAACCCTCGACCCCAACCTTGGCAAGGTTGTGCTCTACCACTGAGCTACACCCGCTCATGAGTGTTTGAAATGATCTAAAACGAAGGGCAGAATTTATATTTTAAAAAAATAAAATGCAATCATTTATTAATAACTAGGCACAATTTATATGAAGAAATATTTAGCAATTGCATTATTGATTTTTATAACTTCTTGCGTTGAAACTGTGGCGATTGGAACCGCAACTACTGCGATTATAATCGTTCAAAATAAATCAATTACTGATACTAAAAATGATCTTTTGATTACGGCACAAATTGATAAAAAGTTTCTTGCCAATGGACTTAAAAACCCTGACAATAAAATTGGCGTTACTGTTGAAGGTCAAAGAGTTTTGCTCACCGGTGTAGTTGACGATGATAAGATGGTCAAAAAAGCTAATGATCTTGCTTGGAAGGTAAGTGGAGTGATGGAAGTTATTGATGAAATTCAGGTGATAGAAAATAAATCATTAATTAGTAATTTTACTAATTATTTTAGAGATGTTTTAATTACAGCTCAGATTCGTACCAAAGCTGCACTTGATAAAAACATCTCCTCAGTAAATTTTGAAGTGATAACTGTGAACAAAATTGTCTATTTAATTGGAACTGCTCAAAATGCTGGAGAGATTAAGGCAATTGGTGATATTTCCGCCAAAACTATTTGGGTTGACAAGGTGATTAGTCACATTATCTTGGCTAAGAATTTGTCGGTTTAGTTTTGGGGGTTTTTGAGCATCTTTTTTAATCAACCTTGATTGGCGATAATTTATTAGAATTTTAACTGTCAGAAAATACGGAGTGTCTAAATTATTACAAATTATGCGAAAGTCTCATTATGATTGATCATATAATCTTGTGTTAATGAATTAGTTTTTTGTCCTTGTAATTCATATTTTTCCATTCAAACAATTCATTGTTTTTTAAGTTATTTTATATAGTTTTGTGTCCTTATTTTAGCGATTAAGAGCAAGTCCGTTCGTGGTTGTGGAGGCTTGTTTGATATAAAACTGGACAATGAACATATTTTTAAATTTAAAAAATCATCTAATTACAATTCTGCAAAATCTGGCTGAACAACTTTCAGTGCAGATTTCTGATCAGCAAATATCCTCCTTCACGGTTGAACCAACTCGCGATAAAAATCATGGTGATATTGCTACTAACGCGGCGATGGTGCTATGCAAAAGTTTTGGGCTAAAACCTCAGGAATTGGCGGCAAAGATTATTGATGAGTTAAAAAAAGATTCTTCAATTATTCAGGTTGAGATTGCTGGCGCGGGTTTTGTTAATATCACTTTAGATTTAAAAATTTGGCAGGATTTTTTGTTGGATGTTTTGCACAAACAAGAATTTCAAATACCCAAACTCTCTGATGGAAAAGAATTAATCAATATTGAATATGCCTCGCCAAACCCAACTGGGCCAATGCACATTGGGCATTCGCGTGGTGCAATTTATGGTGATGTTTTGGCAAATTTGCTTGCTAAAACTGGGCACAGAATTACTCGCGAATATTATATCAATGATGCGGGCAGTCAGATTATCACTCTAGTAAAATCCGCTTATTTGCGTTATTTGCAGGCTTTGGGACAAAAGATCACAATTCCAGAAGGCTTATATCCTGGTGAATATTTATTGCCAGTTGGAGAGAAAATCAAAGAGCAGTTTGGTGATAGCTTGAAGAACTCTAGCGAGGCAGAATATGTGATATTGATTCGCGATTTGGTGGTTGATGAAATGTTGAAAATGATTGTTGCTGATTTGGCGGAACTTGGCGTTAAGCATGACACGCTTTTCTCCGAGAAAAAAAATCTCCACAATACTGGAAAAATTGAAACCGTAATTGAAATTTTGCGTAAGCAAGGTTTGATTTATCAGGGAACTATCGAAGCCCCAAAAGATTCTAGCCGTGTTGCTGAAGACTTTGAAGAAAAAGAACAAACTCTATTTCGTGCCACAAATTTTGGTGATGATTCTGATCGAGTGGTTAAAAAATCTGATGGAACGCCAACTTATTTAGCGGGTGATATTGCTTATTTGCTCAGCAAATTTGAACGCGGCGCCACCAAAATGATTCTGCCACTCGGATATGATCATGCTGGTTATGTGAAGCGACTTTCCGCTGCGTGCCAAGCAATTACAAATGGCAAAGCTAGTGTCAAAGTGATTTTGTGTCAGATGGTTAAGTTTGTCAAAAACGGCGAGCAGTTAAAAATGTCCAAACGAGCTGGCAATTTTATCACACTTAAAGATGTGCTCGATGAAGTTGGGGCAGACGCTCTTCGTTTTACAATGCTCACCAGAAAAAACGATGCGCCATTTGATTTTGATTTGGCAAAAGTTGTGGAGCAATCCAAAGATAATCCAATTTTTTATGTGCAATATGCATATGCTCGTTGTTGCTCAGTTCTCAGGAATTTAAAGGAACAAATGCCCAATTTAAATCTGGAAAATATTGATCAAAAAGTTTTAAATAATTTGACTGACGAAGCGGAAATTGAGTTGATAAAAAAACTAGCCTCTTATCCAAGAATCATTGAAATGGCGGTGGTGAATTATGAGCCGCATCGTATTGCTTTTTATTTACAAGAATTGGCAGGATTATTCCACAGCTTGTGGAATAAGGGCTTGGATCATCCAGAATTAAAATTTATTATTTCCACTAATCCAGATTTAACCACAGCTCGCTCTTATTTATTGATTGCGACTGCAAAAATAATTTCTTCCGCTTTATCAATTTTTAACATCAGACCACTTGAGGAGATGAGATAATGTTGTCAGGAGAAGATTTTGGTTATTTAAAAGATGAAGAACAAAATCGTCTGGCACTTATCGCCAAGAAAGCCTTATTGCTTGGTTCGGTTTTGTTTTCAATTGCCTGCTTTGTTTATATAACCATCAACGCTTATTACTTTGCTTATCATGATAAAGATAGCGATATCAAAGTTATAAAATCTCCACCCGAGCCAATCAAAGTTGTTGAAGAAGAGGGCGAGGGTGCTGTGGTAAAAGATATTGATAAAACAATCTATGACAACATTGTTGGCAATAAAAATTTAGCAAAAGAAAATATTGATAATGTTAAAATTATTGAACAGGCAAGAACTCCTCTAGCGTTTAGATCGCCAGCGATAAAGCATAGTGCGGCAGAAATTGTGGTTGATAATGCTGCTAATAAAACTGCAGCTTCAAATCAGCCTGTCGCTCCAGAAAAAGCTGATAACAGTAAAATTATGGTTTATAATGGCGACACCCAGAATAAGAAGGTTAACGACGCTTCTTTGGTTGCACCCCAAAAAGAACAGTTAAAAAACCAAACAAAAAACAAAGTCGCTGAAGCCAAACCAACTAAAGGGTTGTCACGAGTTCAGGTTGCAGCGCTCACATCTAAAAATGTTGCAATGGATTATTGGTCAAAGCTTAGCAAAAATTATCCGCATTTATTGTCCAATTTAAATTATTTTATCAGCGAGGTGAACCTTGGCTCCAAAGGCACTTTTTATCGTTTACAAATCGGTAATTTTAGAAGCCAAGTTGAAGCCGAAGATTTTTGCCGCCAGTTTATTTCTCAAGCAGGAAAATCGAAAGTGGATTGTATTATTGTTGAGTAAAGTCTTATACCAAATTCAATCTTAAATTCGTCTTTTTACTCATAATTTTTTATTTTTCTAATCTTAATGAGTTGCAAACAAAGTTTGTGGTAAAAATTTGCTTGAAGAATTTAGAGGCAGAGCCTACTGCCTCTTGCATTCTTCGTCTCAATTTTTTCTCAAAAATACTTTGCTTAAATAATGAATTTAAGATTGAAAATGGTATAATAATATGACAAATGACACAAACAAATTATGAAAAAGAAAGTTCTAAAAATCATTATTCCTGTAGCGGCTATATTTGCTATGGTTTACGGCGGATATAAAATTTATCATTATGAAAAATCGAAGCACGAAATTGTGCTTTATGGTAATGTTGATATCAAAGAAGTGAGTAGTTCGTTTCGGGTTGCGGGGCGATTAAAAAGTCTGGCTTTTGATGAGGGCGATGTTGTTCATAAAGGTGATTTGATTGCATCAATAGATAACGACACTTTTTCCAATGATTTAGAATTAGCTAAAGCAAATCTTGAAGCTTCAAAGGTGGAAGCTGAAAATGCTCAAATAAGTTTTGCTCGCACTAAAGAACTTTTCAAAAGTGATTCAGCTTCCAAGCAGCAATTTGACAATGAAAAAGCTGCTTTAAATCAACTTAAAGCCCATTTGGAATCCCAAAAAGTGCGAGTGAAAATTGCTCAAACTGCTTTTAACGACACCAATCTTTATGCGCCTTCTGACGCATTTGTGATGACTCGCGCTTTTGAAGTAGGATCAATGATTGCCACTGGCCAAACGATTTATACTTTGTCTCTGACCAATCAATCTTATGTGCGTGCTTATGTTAGCGAAGAAGATTTGGGGAAAATTACTAACAAAATGGCAGTAAAAATTAAAACTGACAGCGGCACTAAATATGAAGGGCAAATTGGATTTATTTCTGACAAAGCTGAGTTTACTCCAAAATCAGTTGAAACTGCCGAACTTCGTACTGACTTGGTTTATCGGGTTCGTATCACTATAAAAAATTCTGATGCTAAATTAAAACAAGGAATGCCAGTCACAATTTATTTAGCTTTATGAGCGAGTCAGAAATTGTCATCGAAGTAAAAGATCTAGTTAAGACTTTCAAAGGCACAAACACCAATGCATTAGAAAATATCAATTTCAAAATTGCTGCTGGTGATTTTTTTTGTGTTCTCGGAGCTGACGCTGCGGGCAAGACCACTCTACTTAGAATTCTCGCCTCTGTTCTTGGCTTTAATTCTGGTTTGGTAGAAATTCTCGGCAAACAAATGCCCAAAGATATTGCCGAGGTTCAGCATTTGATTGGCTATATGCCTCAGAAATTTGGGCTTTATGAAGATTTGAGCGTTTTAGAAAATCTAGATTTATATGCAGATCTGCGAGGAATTGTGGGGCAAGAAAAAGCACAGCGAATGGCGATGTTGTTGGAAGTTTCTAATTTAAAAAATTTTACCGATCGACCAGCTGGAAAGCTTTCGGGTGGAATGAAACAAAAATTAGCTTTGATTTGTACTTTAGTTTCCAATCCAAAAATTTTATTACTCGACGAAGTTAGTGTTGGTGTTGATCCAATTTCACGCCAAGATTTAATTGGGATTGTAAAAAATCTTAGCTCTCAAGGCGCGGCAGTGGTGTGGTCAACAACTTATTTGGATGAGGCAGAGTTTGCCAGCAATGTGCTTTTGATTAACGAAGGCAAGCAAATATTTTCTGGTCCGCCAGAAGATTTTATTGCCAAAACCAAAGACCGAACTTTTCTGCTGGAAGCCAAAGACAGCGTATCTAACAAAAGAATAAATCTGAGTAATATTTTACAAATTGAAGGTGTGGTTGATGCAGTTTTGCATGGAGATAAAATTAGAATTTTAACTAAAAATGGTAATTTAGAAAATCTTAAAAATGACTATAAAATCTCTGCGGTTGAGTCCAATATTGAAGATTCTTTTTTGGAATATTTAAATCAAAAACTACCCGCCAAATCTGAGCTGGCAGCTCGTTATGATAATCACATCAAAGATGAAAAAATTGTCATTGAAGCGCAAAATCTGACTAAAAAATTTGGTGATTTTATCGCCACCAACAATGTGAATTTTCAAATTAAATCTGGAAAAATTTTTGGTTTTCTAGGTCCAAACGGCGCCGGAAAATCAACCACTTTTAAAATGCTTTGCGGCCTTTTGAAGCCAACCCAAGGCGTGGCGCATGTTTCGGGAATTAGTCTGTTGACCTCAGCAAACGAAGCGCGGCAAAAAATTGGTTATATGGCACAGAAATTTTCTCTATATTCTGAGCTGAGTGTTTTACAAAATCTAAAATTTTTCTGCGGAGTTTATGGTTTGAATGTGGCAGAATCAAAATTGGCGATCGATGAAGTTATTCATAGTTTAGATTTAAAAAATTTTATCAATTCTAGCACTGGTGAACTGCCTCTTGGAATCAAGCAGAGATTGGCTTTAGGCTCGGCGCTTTTGCATAAGCCCGAAGTTCTATTTTTGGACGAACCAACTAGCGGTGTTGACCCAGCAACGCGTCGAGAATTTTGGTTTCACATCAACGCTTTAGCACAAAAAGGTGTGACAATTATGGTGACAACTCACTTTATGGACGAGGCAGAATATTGTGATATTGTCGCAATTATTTATAAGGGTTTAAAAATTGCTGAAGATGATCCGCAAAAATTAAAAGAACAAATCACCACTAAAGATCTAGCAAATCCAACCTTTCAAGATGTATTTGCTCATCTGATAAAGCAGCACGATTTACAAGAGGTGGCGTTATGAAAATAAATTTGATTCGGCTTAAAGCCATTTTAAAAAAAGAATTTTTGCAAATCAGCAGAGACAAAAGTTCGCTGCTGATCGCTTTTATTTTGCCAATTGCCCTTACTTGTATTTTTGGTTACGCCATCTCAATTGATACTAACAAAATTAAAATTGGTTTGGTGATTGAAGATTCACAAACCCAGGCAGTTTATGAGTTGGTGGATTCTTTCCTTGGCTCAAAATTTGTTATTATCACCAAAGTTGTTCACTCACGAGATTTGATTGGTAAAGATATTTTATCACAAAAAGTTGGAGTTGGTTTAATTATTCCATCCGACTTTAGTCGAAAATTAATCAAAGAAAATGTCGCTTCGGTACAATTATTTACTGACGGATCTGACCCAAACACCGCAGCTTTTGCCAGCAATTATGTAAATGCAATTATGCAATTATATGCAACTCAAATGAATGCTAAAAAAGGCATAAAAATTATTCCTCGCGTCGAAATAAAAGAGCGTTTTTGGTATAACGAAGCTTTAAAAGCTGATCATTTGCTTAACATCGGATCAATCGGATTTGTGCTTTCAATTGTTGGAACTTTGCTGACTGCGTTGGTTGTGGCACGCGATTGGGAGCGTGGCGCTATGGAATATTTGATTGCCACGCCAATTACAATTTATGAAATTATTTTAGGCAAAATTATTCCTTATCTAACTTTAGGAATATGCTCATTTTTTATCAGCTTTTTGTGCGTGGTGATTGTTTTTGGAACGCCGTTCAAAGGTTCAATTTTAATTTTTGCGCTCCTCGGATTTTGCTATTTAATTTTAACTACCAGCTTGGGGCTTCTGATATCAACCGCTTCTAAGAGCCAATTTGTTGCATCGCAAGGTGCAATTCTGGTTTCGATGGTGCCAACAATTATGCTTTCTGGTTTGGTTTATGAAATTGAAACTATGCCAAAAATTATGCAATTTATTACCAACATTGTTCCAGCGAAATACCTGATCAACGCAATGCGGACAATATTTATGATGGGAAATGAGTGGGGAATTATTGGTAAAAATATTTTGGGCATTATTGCCATTGCAGGGTTTTTAATCTTGATGATTTTCAGAAAAACTAAAAAAACTATCGACTAGAAATATGAGAATCATCAAAGCTTGGTTAAAAATCAAAGCATTAATTTTGAAGGAATTAATCGTTTTGCTGAAAGATAAAAAATCGCGTTTTTCATTAATTGCGCCGCCAATAATTCAGCTTATACTCTTTGCGTCAGTTGCAACTCTGGATGTGTTTAATATCAAAATGGCAGTTTTAAATCAAGATGGCGGAAGCTACAGCCGTGAAGTTATAAACCAAGTTGTTGGCTCAAAAAAATATTTCACCAAATTAGTGGAAGTAAAAAATTATGATGAAATTACCACGATGATAGACAATCAAGAAGTTATTGGTGCGATGGTTTTTGCATCGGATTTTTCGCGGAAAATTGAAGCAGGAAAAACCGGCGATGTGCAACTTTTATTTGATGGTCGACGATTAAATTCAGCACAAATTGTCAGTGGATATGTTGGTGCAATTGTGCAAAATGCCATTGCTACTAAAATGCAGTTCAAGCCACAAAACATTGCTCCAATTGGTTCGGTGCGTTCAGAAATTATTAATCGCAATTGGTTTAACCCTAATCTCAATTATAAATGGTTTATCATTCCGTCATTGATGGGTTTAATTTTATCGACTTCAATTTTGAGCGTTTCTGCCCTTTCAATTGCCAGAGAAAGAGAGCTGGGCACATTTGATCAACTCATTGTCTCGCCATTGAGTCCGATTGAAATTATCTTAGGAAAAATCGGCGCCAACCTTACCATTGGAATGGTGCAAGGTGTAATAATTTTTTGCATAATTCGTTGCATCGTACCATTTTATGGCAATATAATTTTTATGTTTCTGGGCATTTTTCTCTATTTAATTTCCATGGTCAGCATTGGGCTTTTCATCTCTTCAATGTCAAATAATCAACAGCAAGCAACTCTTGGTTCGTTCTTTTTTTTAATTCCAATCATCCTAACCTCAGGCTTCTCGGTGCCTTTTACCAATATGCCCAGCTGGTTGCAAGCCATTTGTGAATTCATCAATCCCATTCACCATTTTGTTGTGATCGTGCAATTGATTTTCAACAAGGGCACTAGTTTTGATTTGTTATATTATAATTTTGGAATGCTGCTTTTAATGTCGTGCGCTACTTTATTTTTAGCGACTTGGTTTTTTAAAAGACGAGTTTTATAAATTTTAGGCTTTACGCAAATTTGGTAGTAAAAGGTAGTTTTTGTAAGAGTTATGCAGGCTTTTGGCGGAGGTTCCTTAAATCAGATGTTGGGGAGCGAAGTTTTGTTTGAGGTTTATTTAAATTTGCAACATTTTGCGACAGTCTCATAAAATATTATTTTAATTTTTGGTTTAGTGGGGTAGGTTTGCAACCATTACTGTCTGGTTAGTCAAACAATAAAACTCTTAAAACCCTTATCAACAGATGGTTCAACAGGTATCAGAAATTTTTCGATATAATTTGCTGTTTTTAGAGATGCCCTTTAATTGCCGTCGGTTAAAACCGACGATAATTAAAAGCGTTAGAAGCCCTAGATTTGAAGTTGCAGAAAAAGTTAACCAGACAGTAATGGTTTGTAACTCCCATATAATTTACTAAAATAAGCAGCCTTTGATGGTTTAGCTAGTCTAATTTACAACAACAAATTTTATAGATAATGGCCAAGGAATCCAATTCAAATACAAAAATTAAACAAACTGACAACAATAAAAAGAATTCTGAGAATTTTATACGCAAAATAACTCCAAATTTAAAATTTGAGGATCAATATTTAAAGTGCGAAGAGAGTAGTGATTATAGAAAAGAGCTTGTTGCATTATCAAAAGAACCAAACCTTTCCATAGCAACGACTGACGATTTTAAAATTTCAGGAATTGAAGTTGGAGTTTTAAAAACAAATCTTTTTGAAGAGAAAACTGAGACTATCGGAATAAAAAGCAAGAATATTAGTCACTTACCCGAAAAACGATTAGCAAAGCCTTCTACTACAACAAAATATACCAAAAAAGAAG